>JAOZNG010000104.1 GCA_029933895.1 archaeon | reverse complement strand
AGGGTGGTATACTGGAGCAATGCATCCATGAGGGGTTCGGAATAGAGGTATTTGATGAGGCCTTAACTGGTCCAGAATACGCCCAGAGATATATTGATAGACTCCTTGAATCAGAGATAAAGTATTTAACCGACAGCATGGTCTTGAAACTCTCTCCGGATAAGAGGGTGCTGGCTGCTTCACCTGATGGTTTGCTGACGCTGGAGGCTAAGGCAGTTGTTCTGGCGATGGGCTGCAGGGAGAGGACCCGGGGGAACATTGCTATACCTGGCAGCAGACCGGCTGGTGTCTATACCGCAGGATGCGCCCAGAACTTCATCAACCTCCGGAATTATATGGTGGGCAGGGATGTTGTCATATTAGGCTCAGGTGACATTGGATTGATTATGGCAAGGAGGCTGGCCTTGGAGGGAGCTAGAGTCCACGGGGTGGTTGAGGTACTGCCCTACAGCTCAGGGCTTCCCAGAAACATCAGACAGTGCCTTGTGGACTATGACATACCCCTCTACGTGGGGCATACTATTACGGGCATTAGTGGTCTAGGGAGAGTGGAGTCTGTTACCATAGCGGAGGTGGATGATGACTGGAATCCGGTTAAGGGAACGGAGAGGGAGATCAGGTGTGACACGCTTCTCTTGTCTGTGGGCTTGATTCCGGAAAACGAGCTTTCTCGGGGTGCGGGTATTGAATTGAATCCCCTCACAGGAGGGCCTCTGGTGGACGAGAACATGCAGACTTCTCTTGCGGGTGTTTTCGCCTGCGGTAACGTGTTGCAGGTGCACGATATAGTGGACTGGGTCACTGTGGAGGCGGAGAAGGCCGGCTCCAGGGCAGCTGAATACATCCAGGGAGTCGGGTGGAGTGAATGCAGTATCAGGGTTAAACCGGGTTCCGGTGTGAGATACGTTGTGCCCAACAGGATAAGTCACCAATCTAATGCTGAATTGTTTCTGCGGGTTAAATGTCCCGGGAGGGATAAGAAGATCGTCTACAGAGGAAAAAAGGTGCTGGGTGAGTTTCCCCGGGCTAGGGTTAATCCAGCCGAGATGATAAAATTGAGTCTTGGGGGCATTAATCTGGATGGTGTAAGTGATTTGGAGGTATCGCTAGGGGATGAGTAACAGGGTGGAGAATCTGGTCTGTATCGTGTGCCCGAACAGCTGCGAGATAGAGGTTCACCTGGACGGGGAAAAAATAAAAAGCATTCAGGGGAACCTGTGCCCTAGGGGCCTGGATTACGTGAGGGAGGAGCTTTTATCTCCCAGGAGAAACATAGCATCCACAATAGAGGTGTCTGGTGGAGTGATTCCCCTGGTGAGCGTTAAGTCCTCGAAAGAAATTCCCAAAGAAAGAGTTATGGATGTCATGGACGCCATCGCCGGGGTGCAGGTTAAGGCTCCGGTTAAGGCCGGTGACGTCCTGGTTGAGGATGTAGCCGGTACTGGGGTGGACATCGTAGCCACAAAAAATGTTTTATCGAATAAAAGGGAAACAATTAATTAGGGGTTTCTCTTAATCTATAGTGTATGAAAGTCAGGTATATCGCATATGACTCCTTCGGTGTTAAGAGCATGTGCACTCAAGTGAAGACTAAAGACACCACATTAACGATAGATCCCGGGATTGCTATAGAAACCAGCTCCTTTCCCCTGCCTGAGGAGTGGAGGATGAAGCTGGTGGAGCGATACCATAACCGGATAAGGAAGTCCTGTGAGATGAGTGAATTCATTCTTATTTCGCACTACCACTACGACCACCATCTTCTGGATATAGACCTCTACAGGGGTAAGAAGCTTATCGTGAAAAACCCCGAGAAGAACATAAACAGGAGCCAAAGGCAGAGGGGGGCCGAGTTGATGGAATACATAGCCGGGGAGGTTGAGGGGATATGTTATGGGGATGACCGCATTTTTATTGTAGGCAGCGAGACTATTATCTCGCTGTCTGAGGCAATGTGGCACGGTAAAAAAAACACAAAACTGGGTTATGTCCTGATGGTGGAGGTCACAGACAGCGATAAACGTTTCCTCTACACCTCTGACTTAAACGGTGTTTATTTAAGAGAACAGGCTGAGGTCATAATAGAGAGACGCCCTGATATCCTTGTGATGGACGGATTTCCTTCCTATCTGCTGGGCTATGTGACCTCCCATGAGAGCCTGAAGTCTGTACTTGAGAATACGATATTGATTCTGGAGAAAACAAACTGCGAGAAATATATCATAGACCACCACCTCCTCAGGGATTACAGGTTCAGGGAAATCTACTATGAAGTCTACCGTAGGGCTGAGGAGCTGGGGAAGAATGTCTTGACGGCTGCTGAGGACTCAGGGATGAAGCCCATGGTCCTTGAGGGGTATGAAAGAAACGGCCCCACCAGGTGGAAGAAGTGGGATAACTACACATTCGATAAGCTTGATGAGATGATAAAGAAAGCGAAAAAGAAGAGAGATTCATAGGAATATTATCTTTTTCTTGTATATTCTGGCTTCTGCCTTCCTAGCAGCCCAGCACTGTGGGTTGACTGCAACAGGCAGCGAGGCTGTATGGCACTCGGCGTCCTCCACGTGGACTGCCAGGCATGTGGTGTCTCCTCCAACCCCCATGGGTCCAACCCCTAGCTTATTGATTCGTTCATAGAGTCTTCTCTCGAGGTCGCTGTATTCCTTATCAGGGTTGTGGGACCCAATATTCCTTAACAGGGCTTTCTTGGCTAGATACATCGCCTTATCTGATGAACCTCCAATGCCTACGCCCACCACCGTGGGCGGGCAGGGCTTCCCGCCAGCCTTCTTTATGGAATCCACTATGAAATCTTCCACCCCCTCAACGCCTCCGGCAGGGTCCAGCATTCCCAGCGTCGAGGTGTTCTCGGAACCAGCTCCCTTTGCCAGAACTGTTATCTCAGGGTAATCAATTCCCTCCACACGTTCATAGTACACTATAGGGGTCTTCACTCCTGTGTTGTCTCCGGTGTTTTTTCTGGTCAGGGGGTGCACTATATTAGGTCTCAGCATGGCTTCCCTGGTTGCTCTCTGAACGGCCTTGACTATGGACGTCTCCACCATCTTTTTATCCAAAACTGTTCCGTGTTTCACGTAGAAAACCAACACGCCAGTGTCCTGGCAGATTGGCATGGATTCCCTCCTAGCTAACTCAACATTCTCCAGCACATTACCTAAAATAGTTTTCGCTCTCTCATTCCTCTCCCTGTTTCTGGCCTCCCTCAGCGCCGACTCAACATCCCCTGGTAAATCAACCACGGCCTTCCTTATCAACTTGAAAAGAGCCCTGGATAACATTATCCTATCCATATTTAACCCAGTTTCTCCTAAATATTCAGTATTATGAAAAAGGGATTTATTGCTTTAATAGGGGTTATCATCTTAACGTCAACGATATGCGCATTCTATAGGGATTATATAACACTGGATTGGCGGTATCTCGCCAGGGGCGGGAACGTGGATATGCTGGTCTTGGATATTGATGGCGATGGCTTCAAGGAGATCGTTGCGGGATTCTACAACGATGGCTTTGGATACCTGATAAACCACACAGGCGGAAGGGTGTGGACTATCCAGACTATTGTTGGTGTGGAGGCGGTTCATGCAGCCGACTTAGATAATGACGGATTACCTGAGTTATTGTTTGGTGGAGGCCGAACTATTTATGTTATCAAAACAGACGGTAGTCTGTTGTTTAAGTATATCACACCGAACAATATCAGGAGAATCTCTTCAGGTGATTTGGACGGTGATGGTTTCCAGGATATCATACTGGCTTCTCAGGCTATCAGGACAAGCGACCTTATTGTTTTGGACAGGAATGCCAGGGTTTTATGGCAGCAGACGGTTGGAGGAACGCATCCACCTGATTTCTTTATAGGTGACTTCAACTCTGATGGGGACTCTGAGGTTATGGTAGCAGCCGGTAAATCAATTAAAATGTTTGATAACGACGGCGTAACCCTGTGGAATTACAAAGTAGACGGCGAAGCCACTGATTTAGAGATAGCTGACTTAAACAATGATGATGTAATGGACTTCGTTGTCTCCTCCACTTCAGCAGTGTACGCATTAGACAGTGAAGGAAAACTTCTATGGGATTTCAATGCAGGCTGTGTCTCTGAGGCGGTGAGGGTGTCTGACGTTGACAACGACAATAAAAGCGAGATTGTTGTGGGAGCATTCGAGAAGGTTTATCTCCTGGATAATGAGGGTGAAATCCTCTGGTCCCGGGATTCTGTAAGGCAGACGAATGATGTGGAGACAGGAGACCTTGACCTGGACGGTAACCTGGAGATAATAGCAGGCTCTGATGTAGTCGATGTTTTTGACGTGGAGGGTAACAAACAGTGGGAGTATAAACCTTACATGAGGGTTAACCAGTTGAGGGTCAGTGACCTTGAGGGGGATGGATTAAACGATCTTTTGGTTGGAGCCTTAGATAATACCATCTACTTGTTCAAGCCCCGCGTGATTTACATAGAGGAGCAGAAATCATATATCCTGTGCTCAGAGGCTGAGGAACTCTTCGATAGGGGTGAGTATGTGAATGCCTTGAAATGTATCAGGGAAGCAGTGGATATAAGAAATACCTATGGTGTGGGGAAATGCCAGAAAAATCCTTCAGAGTGTGAGGCTTTATTGGAAAAAATCGAGGAAAAAATCCCGCCATCTACTACGACCATGACTACCATTTCTTCATCGACTACTACATCAATTGTTACATCTTCAACTGATGCTCTTTCATCTACCCTAATTACCGTTCGACAGGAAATCAGAGATTCCACTGGTGGTAATATGCTTCTCTTAGTAGCTCTTGCAGTGACGGCAATAGTTGGG
>JAOZNG010000103.1 GCA_029933895.1 archaeon | reverse complement strand
TAACTGGACGATATCGACAGGGGATTATATTGAGTCAGGGAATAACCAAACGACGGCAGAGGGAGATAAGGTTGTTGAGATACTTAAGGTGGGTGACGTGAATCCGTATCCCCACAGAGAGATAATCGCAGTCACCTCCCTGGATATATTCTTCATATACAACAACGAAGGCAGCCTTATAGGTATTGGAGGAGACAGCAGCGCAATAAGAGAATATGTCGAAAACTACAGCAACTACACCCTCTATGAAGCAAGCTACGGGAAAATGACAACTCTAAACCTCTATGACTTCAATGAAGACAGTATCCAGGAACTCATTCTGGGAACAACCTCGGGATTATATATCTGGAATATTCTCTCAGGTGAACAGGAATTCAAAAACGTTGGAGAGGTAAAGGCCATACAAAAAAGCCCTGATGGGAGGATATTCATATCAACAGAAAACGCAATCCATGAGTTAGGCAGGAGCAAAGAGATAATAGAAACCCATAGCCTGGGTGAAAGCTATCAGAGAATGGTTATAGCTGATGTTGACGGAACAGATGGCCTGGAATTCATCCTGATAAAGGAGGGTAATATATCTCTCTACTCAAAAAGAGAAACCCCAGCAACAACCATCGCTACAACAACAACCCAGGCCACAACAACCACAGCAACAACCATCGCTACAACAACAACCCAGGCCACAACAACCACAGCAACAACCATCGCTACAACAACCACAACAGAATCCAGACAAAAAAAGGGTGGTATAGATACCTCAGATGTGCTGCTTTCTCTGATGGCTATTGTATTGATTCTGGTGATTGTTAGATACGGTGCAGGAATCCTGGGGAAAACAGGGGAGGAGGAGAAAAAAGAAATCGAGATGCCAACAGATGAGGAACTGAAGGTCTTGGAGGAAATAGAAAAAAGAAAAAAGGAACACATGATTAAGAAAGCGGAAGAGGGGGATTAAGTGACAAAGAGATGAAGGGGGAATAAGAGAAGAACCGAATATAATTGAAGGAGATGACGCAGGAATCTGAGATAAAATTACCTTCAGGTTACGGGTTTCCCACAGTATAACTTGAAACAGGGCATATATGCCACACCTTGTTCTTTAACTCCTGGACGGGGAAGGCTTTATGGGGTCAATCATCAACCAGTGATTTCTCTACCAGACCCAATACCTGCCGGAAAGATAATCCATGCTTCAAGGCTATTCTTCTCACATCATCGTGTTCTGGTTTGAGTCTATGCCTGGACTTCTTAACCATTACACTTTCCTTTTTCCCAAAGATATTCACCTCCAGCTTCACTATCACCCTCTCGGCCTCGTATCGTTTTAGGACAGGCATCACCCTAACACCTAAGGTGCCTGTCTCTTCCATGAGGATATCTGATATCCTCTCAGCGTCTTCTTCCCTGACCAAGACTCTGACCAGGAAACCCGGCCTCCCTTTCTTCATAACAGCAGAAATGACTTGTATGTCTAAGGCTTTTTCTCCCATAACCCTCTCCATCAGGTAAGACAAAACCTCAGGTGTGCAGTCATCTAAATCAGTCTCCAGCATAACAAACCTCTCTTTCTCAGTCATCTTTAAGGTGATCACATAAACGCAGAATCCTTAAGGCAATAGCTGCTGCACCAAACCCGTTGTCTACATTCACAACAGCCAGGGGAGTGCAGGAGTTGAGCATGGTATTCAATGCCGTGAAACCCTTTTCACCTGTCCCGTAGCCCACCGAGGAGGGTACAGCAATAACAGGCTTATCCACCAGACCAGCCACAACAGACGGTAGAGCCCCCTCCATACCCGCCACAACGATAAACAAATCCACACCAGAAAGAGACTCCAGTGCATCGAATACCCTGTGAATCCCGGCAATGCCCACGTCATATTCCACCATGGTTTCACAGCCCAGCTCCTCCAGGATTACCCTGGCTTCCTCAGCCACAGGAATGTCAGAGGTACCTGCAGTAATTAAACCCACTGTGCCGTAACTCCTGGATTCGAAATCCCTATTCCTCAAAACCAGGGTTCTAGCCCTCTCGTTGCGTTCCAATACCACATCATCCATGGATTCGAAAGCAGACTTGATGTCTTCAACCTTAGGTTCATCCAGCCGGGTTACTATAATCCGCCCCTGATCCTCCAGAAAGGTCCGTGAGATATCGATTAATTCCTCCGTGCTCTTGCCTGCACCATACACTACCTCAGGGATACCACACCTCCCAACTCTGGCTAGATCAGGCTTTATGAAATCTTTCATCTCAATAAGGAATAGATAAATATTTATAAACAGATGATAATATATTATTACTATGGCTCGAATAATAGGTGTTGTTTCAGGGAAAGGCGGAGTCGGAAAGACCACACTTGTTTCTAATCTCGGTATTGCTTTAGCTCAGGGCGGTGCAGATGTAGCAATCGTTGACACGAACCTTACTGGTGCAAATCTGGGACTACATTTCGGGTTGATTTCCTACCCTGCATCGATACATGATGTGATGAAAGAAAACGCTGCCCTGTCAGATGTTATGTACAAGCATCCAAGTGGGGTGGATATCATACCCTCTTCGCTCTCCATGGAGGATGTAACCACTGAACCGAAGAACATAAGAGCAACATTCGATGAACACCTGGGTGACAAAGACTTTGTTCTTTTAGACTGTGCCACAGGACTGGATAGGGAGACATTAACGGCGCTGGAAATGTGTGATGAAGTTTTGCTGGTAACACACCCTGAGCTTCCCACAATCTCTGATGCCTTGAGAACCAAGACCCTAGCTAAGGAATACAATAAAAAGCTTCTGGGTGTGGTATTGAACAGAGTAAACAAGAGGGATGAGATGAAGATTGAAAACGTGGCATCCTTTTTCGATTTACCTGTAATAGCAGCCATACCAGAAGACAGCTCCATAAGAAAGTCTATTGAGGCGAAGAACCCCGTAATCCTGAATAACCCGAACCACAAGGTGAGCAGGGAAATCAGGAAGGTATCTGATTACCTCTCAGGCAAGACAAGAAGACGGGGGAAAAACCTTATGGACAGAATAATCGACCTCTTCCGGTGGTAGATTATTATTCTCTGGTTTTTATATGAGCTATACCCATGAGTCTGCCAGATTAAGAGAGAGAATGGTTGAGCTAGATGACATGCAGAAAGACATTCTCAAGGAAGTCAGCAATATAAGTTCTGGTAAAGCGCTCACCAGCCTGGAGAAATACGTCAAGACCCAGATAGTGGAGGGGCTGCCATCCATGGATGTTATGATGATGGGCAGCATACCCAGATTCCTAGGAAACGGTAGAAAAGAGATTATTGCTGTATGCTCTAATGTGGAAGGAGACCTCAACGGGAAGGTCATGACAATCTTTCCCATAGAAAGCGCTCTGGTTCTCGTTGACTTGGCATATGAAAGAGACATATACTCCACGAAAGAGCTAACGGAGAGAGAGGATAACCTCATAAGGAGGATGGGCGAGTCACTCTTTAACTCCTACATAGAGGCTCTCACAGAGTTCCTGAAGATAAATGTATCACATGGAGAATCAAAGATGCTGAAGAGCACAGGAGATGATATTATAAAAAATGTGGGGATGGGAGACAATGATGAATTCGCTCTCGTACTCGAAACAGATTTCTCGGCTCCAGACTATAGATTCAGGGGGGACTTTCTTTTGATAATAAGCACTCCATCAATGAACATGCTCCTGAAGGCCGTGCAGAAGAAATTCGGTTTCTAGGAGCTGATAAACTCCAGAATTTTGTTGGGTATTCCAGCTAAAGAGACGACTTCGTCAACTGCACCGGAGTCAAAAGCTGCCTCAGGCATGCTTGATATCATTGAAGTGTTCTCGTCCTGCGATATAGTCCTCCCCTTCATTCTCTTAATCTGCTTCATGCCTTCTGTGCCATCATGCCCCATCCCCGTTAAAATCACACCAACAACTTTCTCATTGTACGCCTGCGCAACAGAAGTCATGGTTACGTCAATAGAGGGTCTCATCCCATTAACCTTGGGGCCCTTATCCAGCCTCATAACTCTGTGGATTACACCGTTTACCTTCCCCTTTTTTATCTTGAGGTGAAATCCCCCCGGAGCGATAAAAACCTTTCCAGTAGTTACCACGTCACCGTCTCTGGCCTCCACCACGGGCAGAGAAGATAGGGAATCAAGCCACGATGCAAGAGTCAGGGTAAATTTAGGAGGCATGTGCTGCACGATGATTACAGCAGCATCGATTTCTGACGGTAGGTTAGGTATAATCTCGCACAGGGTTTTCGGGCCCCCGGTGGATGCACCTATCACCACAACGTTCTCTGCCTCCACAACCAACGGCTTCTTTTTCTTGGGAGACTGCCCGCGTTTGGATAATCCCGTGGGAGAAAATAGATTCGCTTTTGCAGACAACTTAACCTTTTCAATCAACTCCCCCTGAGCGTCCTTCATCCGGAAAGAAATCCTCCTCCTGTCAGGTTTGGTCACGAAATCAACCGCCCCAGAGTTCAGGCTCCTGATTGTTTCCTCTGCCCCATCATAGGTGAACGCGCTTACCATTATCACCGGCTTAGGGTTCACATCCATTATATGTTCTAAAGCGGTTATACCGTCCATCACAGGCATATCAATGTCCATGGTAATAACATCAGGATCCAGAAAAGAAACCTTGGCTAAGGCTTCCCTGCCATCAGATGCTGTACCTACAACCTCTATCCCGGGGTCAGATGATAACATATCGGAAATAATCTTCCGCATAAAAGATGAATCATCAGCAACCAAAACCCTGATCTTTTTCATTACAACAGCATCTCCGAATGTCATACATAGAAGATACAAGATTCCCTGAATAAAATCACTTCCTCTTTTTCCCTGCCGCATTTATTTTT
>JAOZNG010000102.1 GCA_029933895.1 archaeon | reverse complement strand
CCCAGCTCCTCACCAGCTTCTTTATGGAAATCAAGGGTTAGCTCGTAAACGAAGAGCTCTTTCGTCTCTGAGGCAATCAATAGGGTGCCGTTGTCGTCGTACTCGCAGACTACCTTCACCAGGTAGGGGTGTGTGTCAGGGTTCTCGTAGGGGTAGAGCAGGGGGTTCCTGAAGGTGTAGGGAATCTTCTCGGACCTCATGCTGGGGTTGGAGTATCCTGGGGGGTAAATTTCGGCGTAGAATTCGTTGGGGTTTACGCCAACACCATTAAGCTTGCATTCAGCGGATACCTCAATCTTGGAGAAATCATCGTTCAGCCAGACGATGTTGTTCTCCACGTCGCCTTTGATTTGGAGGTTTTCTACCATGAGCTGGGAGGAGACAGAGGCAGAGCTGAGAAGAAAGAGAAGCAGAGCTAATACAATCCTCTTCCAGCTAAACGATGTGTTCATTTTCACATTTCAACGACTCAGCAGGCGTCTGAGGAACAGGAGATTGGGGGGTTCGTATTCCTGTCTCAAGAGCCGGGATGCCAGATACTGGTAATCGATTGATGCATGAGAGTAGGGGTTCCTGTAGATGACGGGGATGTTCTCGAAAGACGAGCGCCTGATGTTAGAATCCTCTGAGATCCTGGAGATTATAGGGGTCTCGCACATCAACTCGATTTCATCTGAGGTAAGTTCATAGACGTCGTTGTTGACTCTGTTGATGACCACATAGATGTTGTTTTTCCTTAAATCCTTAGCCAGCCTGATAACCTTCACAGCATCGATTACAGCAGCATGGTCCGGGTTGGTTACCACCAGAACGGAATCAGATGCGTCGATAATTGACTGCACGTCCTCACCGAGACCGGGAGGGGAGTCGACTATAACCAGCTCATCCAGCTCCTCCAGGTGACTCTTTAGCTTGGATAAACTGCAGTCCATTTCATCCATTGAAACCGAAGAGGGAATAATCCTCAAACCTGTGGGATGGATGAAGACGCTGTGGGTAACCTTCACCTCGCCCTTGAGAACCTCCTGCAGGGATAATGTAACCCGTGGTATGCCCAACTTAAGTCCTATGTTGGGGTTGGACACGTCCGCGTCCACGATGATGCTCTCCTGCCCGAACTCGTTTAATGTAGCAGCCAGATTGATGGAGAATGTGGTTTTTCCGACACCCCCTTTACCAGAAACAACCGCTATGATATTTGACATTATTATACTATATTGAATGTAGTCTATATATATTATAAAGAGATATCAAGATATTAGATTAATGCTGAACACAAAGAAAAAATTATCAATAAAGTTATCATTTCCTGGCTCTCAGCAAAATATCAGAATACACATGAATACCATCATCCTCAATCCTGAATCTATACAAGCCCTGGGCATGATCAGTCTCCCGCATCTTTAGAATAGACAAACGCCTCTCAAAAAAAGACCTCTCCCCAAAAGAACCCATAGACTTAATCAACTGCAGATAAATAATGCCGTCAACCACAAAATCAGCTGCCTCATACTCCAGATCCTCCCTCTGTCGTAGCCTCTCATAAGTCAGCAGCATAGTGCACCCCATCCCACTGTAGGCATTAATCAAACGCTGGACGCCCCTCCGCTCACCCCCGAAATCACCGCTGAACTGCAGAACAAGATTCAGGGGATCAATAGCAATCCTACTCGCACCAAATTCCCTCACCTTAGACAGGAACTTGGGGCTGATAATCTGGTCCAAAAAATCCTCACCCATCTCCGGCTTGATCTCCAAGTCAATAACGCCAAGCCTGCCCGTTTTATGCAACTCCCGGATATTATAACCAAACTGGGAGAAAGTCCTGTCCAAGGAATTCAAATCCTTCTCTACGGTAATAAAGATGCTCTTGTCGTTGAACCTCAAAGCCCCGTTTGCGATAAACTGCATCGCAAAAGTGGTCTTAGCGCATCCAGGGATGCCGGAAACAATAGTGGAAGAGCCCTTGGGGAACCCCCCACCGATAAGTTCATCAAACCCTGGAACCCCAGTCGGAACCCTCTCGATTTTCATAATCGATTAATATTTTCCTTTTTCAGGCTAAAAAGCAGCACAGAGAGAAAAACCACAAGCAAAAAAAGAAGACCTATAACTATAGACTCCCAGGGGATGCCCTTCTTCTCCTCCAGTTTCACAACATGCTCCAGAAACAGGGACCCGTCAGCAGAAACCAAGGTGAAAGACACGTTCCTGCTCTTCCAGATGGTGGGTTCATAATTTATCCTGACACTTCTTGGCTTGCCTGCCTCAAGATGACTGACTACAGTGGACTCGAAAACCCAGGCAGTTGGGTAAGATGAGGGAGTAATCAACATGCTATCTATGTCTTTACCAGGCTTCAAGGTAAACTCTATAGCTGATTTGTTGCTGGAAGCTGAAACATCCAATAAACCAGAGGCTGCGAGAACAGTAGAGTTCCTGGAGTAAACCCGCCCTCTGGCTACGGTGAAATTACGCTCCGGGCCGTCAAAGATAAGATTACAGTAATAGATCTTTAAATCAACTGAATAGTTCCCATCCACCTCAGGAAACCAGTATGAATACATGGTGTTCTCTGTGCCAGGCTCTGAGGGAGCCCAGGCACTCCAGGCAGAATAAAGTAATCTCCTACCCTCCCCCCAGCCACCGTAGACATCAGCCCGTGTTCTCAGGCGACAGCTCACGGAACCTGAGTTAACCCACACCAGAGTAAACCTCTGGTAGGAATCCTGAACCAATGGAGGGACATCAATGTAGGAAATGAAGCCATCAATGTCGCTGTTAACCGACACAGCCACGTGGATAATAGCCTCCACACTCAGGGACAATAAAACCACCACAAACAAAAAAACCAAAATCTTCCGTTCCATTCTAACAACCTACCCAGTAGATTAGGGGAGCCATTTCATTATATCTCAACCTCCTTATAACAACATCCACTTCACCCCCAAAGTGCCCCAGATCCTTACCAACAAAAGACACCATAACACTCTTTTCCTCACCAGGCTCAAGGATGAATGAATCAAGTGATGAATTCAGGTAAGGTGAAATGGAGCCATACTTCCGGACGCAAACCCTGACCTTGTATTTCTCGCTGTTCTTGAGTTCAATATATTTTCTTACAGGCATATCAGGGAAAACCCTGCCGAAATTCAGGGCAGTGGTTCCGGGATCTACTCCAACCTTGATGATTTTCTCAGAGGAATCAGGCTTTGTCACATTAGCTGAGGATGGGAACCTCACCACCTCGTTTACGAAAAAGGAGGTCTTCACAGTCTCCCTCTTCTGCCTGCCTGCATAGGTTACCGGCTCAGGCACCGTATCCGAGTGAAGGAGATAGAAAAATCCAAGAACCGAAAGTATTAAAACAAAAAACAAAACTAAAACCCCTTTCTTTTTGTTGTCCAGACTCATTCTAACCCCAGATTAGATAAACAATCAATACTATTATAATCAAAAAAAGCAGGATATCAAGCATGTTAAGTATCGCTGTGCACTGGACCACGTACCACAAAACCAGCACAACCAGCAGGAACACAATCAGTGCCAGGATGTATGGTAGATTGCTGTATTTACCTAGGAGGAGATAAGCCAGCACCAGCAGAATCAAGAGAGACAATATGCCATAAAAAAGGAGGCTGCATGATGGAAACTTCCCGGCAGGCTTCTTTGCTTTGCCTTTTGAGGGTATTATGGTTATCTTATCCGGAATCTCGACATCCTGGACGTGTGTGGCATAACCCGTTGTATAGGAAACCTTCGCCTCCACCCTGTAGACACCGGGCTTTACTCTCTCGTCGGTCCAGTCAATAGGCAACACCTTCACCTCCCCAGGCCTGGAATACGTTAAAGCAGAATCAAGATTTGCTATCACATTACCCACCTTATCGAATATCTTCAGGTAGGATAATTTCACACTCATTGTCTCCGCTCCCGTGTTCTTGAATACCACATTAATTCTCGCCCTCTTTTCCCCTGTACGGTCAGCGATTATGTTCGTTATTTCACCCTTCCTGACCGCTTCACCACTCACCTGGAACACAAAAACAGGTCTGGTAACAGCCATTGTGGAGACGCCAGTGCCTCTGCCTGTACCAGAGAAAAGGGGGTTAAGGTTAACTGCGCCCGCGTGGAAACCAGGCTCCGCATCATCTGGAACCTGTAACCTTATATCAACGTAGCCGTTGGCTCGAACAACACCCCCACCGGGGAGATAGATAGTTTTTTTGATTGCTGGAGAAACCACTACCGGGCTTTTAACAGCCTCCACCCAGCCAGCTATAGACTCCTCAGAGGCTTGTGAGGGGATAAAAACATATGGCCTTTTTTTCTCGTTGAAGTACATGCTCCGGTGTGCTGCAATGTATCCTGCATTAACCAGAATATCGCTGTTGGAGTTGGTAATCAGGTAGTATCTGAACACTATCTCGTCGCCGGGGTCAACTAAACCCAGGTCATAAACGCCGGGGGCAGAGCCTATGGAGAGTGCATGAACACCAAACACCAGATGGGTTAGACACAATAGGGAAACAGTGGCTATCCTAAAGTATCTACTGCTGCCTTTTTTCATTTTTTCATTATTATTTTTTTAAACCTATGAAGATATAAATACGGTGATATGTTGATATATAAGCATGTTAATATGTTATTGTCGGAACTATTATTAAAATGTTAAATTCCGTCCATAAAACAATCACATCCATAACCCTTATACTAATTGCTATCATGACAGTCCATGGACAGGTAAACGACACAGATACATCCACAGTAGGTGTTAGTTTAACCAGCAAAACCATGGTTGACATAAACCCAGACAGCCTCTCATGGATAGGTATCTCACCAGGAAGCATCGGAGACGGCACCTCAGAAGTAAACAACC
>JAOZNG010000008.1:4786-17400 GCA_029933895.1 archaeon | reverse complement strand
AGACGATCCGGACTACTATGCTGGAGTAGGTCAGTTAGGCGAGTACTCCATACAGGAAAGCCGTTTTGGTCCCTATGTAATACCTGCGGGCTCACTCAAGGCGAAGGTGGAGAGATTCAGGAGCGCCTTCAAGACCAAGTGGGGTAGCCAGCCGAGCATGATGGGTGCGTCAACATATGAGGGAGTGTATATTGCTGCCCAGGCGATAGATGACGCAGACAGCCTTGTCAACGAAGACATAAGGGATTCACTCAACAATCTGGAGATGGATGAAATAGTTGAGGCCATGCAGGGCGGAAAAATAGAGTTCTCCGAGGATGCCAGAGAAAGCAAGTTCCAGCTCTACATGCAACAGCTTATCTGGGACGATGTCGTTGGAGAAACCAGGCCCGTGATTGTCTGGCCAGACAACCTGAAAGAGGCGGACTTTATATTACCTGAGTGGTATGAGTCCCCGGGGGCATGAACCCCCCCTTTTTTATTTATTATTCCTGTATCTATACCTGGATTGGAGAGAGATAGATGGATTTAGCTGTATTACCGGAGATACTATTCTGGGGGCTTTATGCTGGATGCATATACATTCTTCTTGCAATAGGATTGAATCTCATCTTTGGAGTAATGAGGGTGGTGAATTTCGCCCACGGCGAACTCATGGTTCTGGCAATCTATATCACGTTCTTTTTACACAACATCCTTGATTTAGATCCCTATCTTGCTTTTGCGCTCAGCATTCTATTAATGTTTTTCGTGGGGATTGTGGTAGAGAGACTATGCTTCAGGCCGATTATGGGAACCGGGAAACTCAACGAGATATTCATGAGCCTTGCCCTGATTTACCTGATACAGAACTCTATATTCATTACCTGCAGCAATGTGGACTTCTGTAATGACCTCAACAGGATACGGAGTCCATTGGGCTATGAAAAGATATCCTTCGGGTTCATGGAGCTGGCAGCTGACCACATCATAATTATCTGCGTCACCATCACTCTGGTATTGATGTTGTATCTCTTCATGAAGAAGACATCAACTGGTAAGGCTATGAGGGCGACGAGCCAGAACAGGGAGGTGGCAATGCTCGCCGGAATAAACGTCGAGAGAATAGACATGCTGGCCTTCGGGCTGGGCTCGTCTTTTGCCGCAGCAGCCTCGCTCTTCTGGATTTCAGAGATTCCGTTCACACCCTACTCGGGATCAATAAACGCGATAAAGGCTTTCGCTGTTATCATACTCGGAGGTCTTGGAAGCATATCAGGAGCTATTGCTGGAGGATTAATCTATGGTGTCGCTGAAAACCTTGCAGCCTGCTTGTTTGGCGGAGGATGGAAGCATGCGACCAGCTTTATAATACTGATTATTGTGTTAATCATCAGGCCGACGGGGCTGTTCGGTGAAAAGGAGGGATAATGGGATGGAGATAAACCCGAAACTTGCGGCAGTATCTGCTATATTGCTTACAGCATTAGCTATACCCTACCTCCCTGTTACAGTAACCCAGCTACTGCCCTTTAAGGGCGCCTCTCTTTTAGGATTCCTGATCCTGATGTATGTATTCATCATGTTCGCCTCGGCATGGAATCTCCTGACGTATTCAGGCCAGGGAAGCCTCGGACATGCAGCATTCCTGGGGATAGGAGCATACACCTCCGCAATCACACTCAGGTATCTGAAACCCGAGCCTCTGTTGTTTAACTCAATCAACCTTGAGGTGATCCTGACTGTGCTGGCAGGTGGTCTGGCTACCTCGATAGTCGGGGTCTTCATCGGATTAACCTGCGTCAGACTCCGGGAATGGTTTCTGGGCATGGTGACCTTCGGATTCGCTGTAATAATCCATACCATCACCACAGAATTAAGTGACGTCACAGGAGGACACGACGGGTTGCCGACAAAGCATCTGGTTACGGCAACAGATTTCCTGTCCAGGTACCGGATGGAATACTATATCATACTCGTGTTCACTGTTGCGGTGATCTACTTGATACACAGGATTCTTGAATCTGAATTGGGTTTGGCATTCGAGGCCATCAGGGAAAACGAACTCGAAGCCAAGGTAATGGGAATAAACACGGTGAAGTATAAGCTGATTGGTTTCGCCCTAAGCGCCTTCTTTTCTGGAATAGCTGGTTCATTAATGTATCACCACGTAGGTTACCTGACGCCTGAAGTATTCAGCATCGAAAACTCATTTAAACCGATTATCTACTGCATAGTGGGGGGGTTGTTCACAGTAGAGGGACCCATCCTTGGCACCGTCATAATCTCGACTCTGTGGGATGGACTAAAGTCTCTGGGGCTGACACACGAGCACCTTGTCATAATAGGTTTGCTTTTAATAATAACTGTGATCTTCCTCCCTGATGGATTAATATCCATCCTCAGGAGAACATGGACGAGATCAGATGCCAAGGTATGACTTCTTGACGAAGCCATCCTTCAGGAGATCGCTGCTTTTACCGTCCAGAATCATCCTCCCCTTCTCCAGCACATAACCCCTGTCCGATATCTCCAGCGCATGGTGTACGTTTTGTTCAACTAGGAGGACTGTGACCTTCTCCTCCCTCAGCTTCTGTATCACATCAAAGATTGTTAACACGAGATTGGGTGCCAGACCAAGGGACGGCTCGTCCAAGATAAGGAGACCGGGTTTCGACATCAAGGCTTTCCCTATGGCAAGCATCCTCTGCTCCCCGCCACTCAGGGTGCCAGCCTGCTGTTTACCTCTCTCCCTCAGCTTCGGGAAAATCTGGTAAACCCGCTCCAGGGTGTCATCGACATTATCTCCTTGGGTATACGCCCCGATAAGCAGGTTCTCTATAACGCTCATCCGGGGAAACGAAGCCATCCCCTCAGGAACAAGGGTCATGCCCTTCTTGACTATCGCATAAGGCGGTAGTTTCTCGATGTTTTCGTCCAGGAATCTGATGCTGCCGGATGAGGGATGAAGTAAACCTGTTACTGTCTTGACCGTGGTAGTCTTCCCGGCACCGTTAGAGCCTAATATGGTCACAATCTCCCCCCTGCCTACATTAAAGGAGAGGTCCCATAATACCTGGACTTTACCATAGGACACGTTGATGTCTTTAACTTCAAGCATTTTATAGGAACCTCTCACCGAGGTATGCATCAATCACCATCTGGTTTGAGCTAATCTCTTTCGGGGAGCCTTCAGCGATTTTTTCCCCGTGGTGTAGGACAATAATCCTCTTGGAGAGGCTCATGATAACCCGCATCACGTGCTCTACCATCAGGATGGTGACCCCCATATCCCTTATTTTCTCAATCAAATCCACAGCCTTCTTGCTTTCTGAAGGATTAAGTCCAGTGGTTACCTCATCCAGCAACAGAAGATTCGGTTCCGTGGCCAACGCCCTTGCCAGCTGGATGAATCTCAGCTCCACCACGTTAAGGTTCTTGACGGGGTTATGGAACTTATCCCTGGAGAAACCAACGAAATCAAGGGTTAATGAGGCCTTCTCTCTTGCCTCATCAAGGTTTATTCCCTTGTAGCTGCCGAAGAGGGCGCCCACGGTAACATTCTGGTGGGCTGTCATCTCAGGAAAGGATTGAACAAGCTGGAAGGTCTTCGCCACACCCATCCTGCAGATTTTATATGGGCTGGCGTTGGTTATATCTCTGCCATTGAATTCAATGCTTCCATAATCCGGACCATAGACGCCGCTTACCATGTTAAGGAGGGTGCTCTTACCCGCACCGTTTGGGCCGACAAGCCCCGTAATCTCCCCTTTTTTTACATGGAAGCTCACGTTCCTTAAAGCAATAAGTCCGCCAAAGCTCTTCGTCAGGTTCTCAACCCTGAGCAAGGTAACCACCCATAAGATTAGTAATTATGAATTTAAATCAATATATAACTACAGAAAAAGAAAATGCTGCTATGCGTGGAGGAAACAAGGGAGTTAAGGGGCTGTGTGGATGTCCCGGGCTCGAAAAGCTACACCCACAGGGCGCTCTTTACAGCATCCCTGGGAAAGAAATCCAGGATAAGAAACCCGCTTGTTTCGTCTGATACCCTGGCGACAAGAAAGGCATGTGAGGCGCTGGGTGCTGAAATAACAGAGAGAGGGAACAGCTGGATTGTTGAAGGCGTTGATGGAATAATAGATTTCAGGGAGGAGGTTATTGACGTAGGCAACTCGGGAACAACACTCAGGTTTATTACGCCCCTGGCTGCGTTATCTGATAAATGGATAAAGATTACTGGAGACTCCTCGATCAGAGAGAGGCCCATGAAACCCCTGCTGGATTCATTAAGAGAGCAGGCTGAGATAGAGAGCAATGGCGGGTTCCCGCCCCTGAGGTTAAGGAATAAGGGGGGGAGTCTGGATGGAAAAACACGGATCAGGGGGGATGTCAGCTCACAGTACATATCTGCCCTGTTGCTTGCCGCCCCCCTGAGAGGGTTGGAGATTAACCTGGAGGGGGAGCTGAAATCCAGACCATACGTGGATTTGACGCTGGAGGTTATGGAGAAGGCAGGGATCAAGGTAGATAGAATGGATGGGGGCTTCTATGTGGGAAGGCAGAGCTACAGTGGACTGGACTACAGGGTTCCAGGCGACTACTCCTCCGCAGCTAATATTCTAGCGCCCTGCTCTTTCATCGACTCCGATGTGGAGTTAAGGAATCTATACAGGGACAGGCAGGGGGACAGGAGGATGATTGATATACTCAGAGAGATGGGTGTTCCCCTGAAGCAGGGGGAGGATTATGTCAAGGTTAGAAAGGCTGAATCCCTGGATGCTGTTGAATTCGACGCATCAGACACCCCTGACATAGTGCTGCCTCTTGTGGCGGTGGCCTGCTTTGCTCAGGGAAAAAGCGTGTTCAGGAACACAGGGCATTTAAGGTTTAAGGAGTCAGACAGGCTGGAGGCATGCAATGAATTCAGGAAGCTGGGAGCCAGTGTTGAGGTGTTAAGGGGTGATATCGAGGTCAAGGGTCCTATGAAAGCGCAACCAGCCGACATGAGAGGTTTCCATGACCACAGGGTGGTTATGGCGCTAGCTTCCGCTGCATTAAACACTGCGGGAGGGGTTTCCAGAATTGATTCAGCTGACATGTTAAATGTATCCTTTCCTAATTATTTAGGGGTGATGAAGTCATTGGGCGCAAGGATGTGGATGGAAGAATGAGAAAAATCAGGGAGCTGAGGAGAGAAATCGACGGAATAGACCAGCAGATGCTTGAGTTACTGGATAGGAGAGGCAGGCTGGCCTCCCTGATCGGGGAGATAAAGAGGGAGAGGGAGTTGACGGCCTTCTCCCCTGAGAGGGAGAGTGAGATATTCTCCAGAATAAATGACAGAGATAGTTCCATCCCCAGGGAGGGTTTGAAGGCCATATACAGGGAGATTATCTCTGCCTGCAGGAGACTGCAGGAGCCCGTAAAGGTTTCGTATTTGGGGCCTGAGGGCAGCTTCACCCACCAGGCAGCTAACCAGAGATTTGGATCGCAGGCAGAGTATAAAGCCATGGAGAGCATAGAGGATGTTTTCTCTGAGATAGACAAGGGCAGGTGCGACTACGGGGTTGTCCCTGTTGAAAGCTCACTTGAGGGCATGGTTACCGGAACCCTGGACATGTTCATTGAATCCAGCAACAAAATCAACGGCGAGATATTTCTGCCAGTATCCCACTGCCTGCTCTCCAGGGCTGATATGGACTCCATCAGGGTGATATACTCGCATCCCCAGGCCATAGCCCAGTGCAGGAGCTGGATTAGGAGGAACCTGCCGAATGCGGAAATCAGGGAGACATCCTCCACATCAGAGGCTGCTAGGGTGGTGGTGAAGGAAGAAACTTCCGCTGCCATAGCGAGCTCCATGGCAGCCAGCATCTACAACCTGGGTATTGTGGAGGAGAACATACAGGATAAGGGTGAAAGCTACACCCGCTTCCTGATTATATCAAAAAAAACTGCAGGTAAAACAGGCAGAGACAAAACCTCCATCATGTTCTCAATAAAAGACAGGGTGGGTGCACTCTATGAGATACTCAAGCCCCTGGCTGCTGAAGGAATAAACCTCACCAAGATAGAGTCCAGGCCATCCAAGAAGGGGCTCTGGGATTATTATTTCTTCGTGGACTTCGAGGGGCATGAAGACGAGCCAAGGGTGGGGAAAACACTAGGGGAAGTTAAGGAGAACTGTGTCTTCCTTAAAGTGCTGGGTTCCTATCCTAGGGGGGAGCAGGTATAGCCTTCGCACCGGTGTTTCTCGGTCTTGTCTCGATAACCCTGCCATATTTCTCCACTGAAGCCGCTACTTCAGAGGACAGCTCCTGTTCAGTTATCGCAATATATGCTGGCCCTGTCCCTGATAGACCGGCTGCTTTTGCCCCGGAGGAGAGCATGTCGTAGACCGGATCAGGGCTGTATCCCAGGACACCAGCGTAGAGGAGACCATTCAGGGTTAATGCCATGTAGAAATTCCCCTCCAGTGCCTTCCCGTAGGCTAACTCCACGTAGGGACCTATGAGTCTGATTTTTTCTTTATCCACGTCCCTGGTGTAGGTTTTCTTATCCGAGACCAGCAGGATAATGGAGTGGTTTGGGGGGAACCTCTCCTGCCTGAGCAGCTTTCGCTCCAGATTGTCTGTTACAGTAATGCCCCCAAGGAAGGAGGCTGAGGCATCATCGAATGCTCCCGTGATTGAGACACCTCCCTCTATGGAGCAGTCAACAGCCTTCTGGAGGATCTCCTCTCCCCTTGCATCCAGTTTGGAGGCCTTTGCGGCAGCGAGAAAGATTGCGTTTGATAGAGCGCTGCTGCTCGACAACCCCTGGGCTACGGGGATATCTGATTCTATACTTAACCTAGCTCCACAGGACTTCCTGCACCATTCCAGGGCTCTCTTGACACATAATTCAGAGAAAGACGTGTCCTCTCCAGATGAGGTGTATACCTCGATTCTGTTTCTGCTCCAGCCATCCATCAATTCCAGCTCCACCTGTGTTGGAATATCCAACGCGAAGGCGGCGCCCTTTCCTGTTGCTATGGCATTTACTATGGTGCCTGCCGCATAAGAGTAAGCCAGGTATCTGGTCATTCTGGGAACCTATGGGGAATCAAGCCTTCAGCAATGCAGCAATCAGCTAAAACAAAGGCTGTCATGGCCTCGGCTACTGGAACAACCCTGGGGGTTATGTTGGGGTCATGTCGCCCCTCAATCACTAAATCAACTTCCTCCATCCTCTCAACGTCAACTGTTTTTTGTTTAACTGATATGGAGGATGTGGGTTTAACAGCTATCCGGGCTACAATAGGCATGCCGGTGGAGATTCCCCCAAGTATCCCTCCAGAGTTGTTTGATTCAAAGACAACCCTGCCATCCCTTATCCTGTAGGGGTCGTTCATCTCCGAACCCCTCATGGCAGGGGATTTGAAACCAGAGCCGAACTCCACTCCCTTCACAGCAGGGATGGAGATCAAGGCCTTAGCCAGCACGGCATCTAGTTTGTTGTAGACGGGATCTCCCAGACCAGGAGGCACTCCCCATGCAATCACATCAACTATGCCGCCTGAGCTGTCTCCCTCACAAGAAATCTCCTGGATGCGTTTCATCATCAAATCAGCCGTCCCGGGGTCAGAGCACCTCACCGGGTTGCTTCGGCTGTTTCTCTCTATCTCCTCCATGGATGGCGTCTTCTCAAGGGAGACATCAGCTATCTGTGTTGTGTGAGCAATTACTCTGATATCAAGATACTGGAGGAGTTTCTTGGCTACCGCGCCAGCCATAACCCTGGAAACAGTCTCCCTCCCAGAAGACCTTCCACCACCCCTGTAGTCATGGAATCCGTACTTGAGCCTGCAGGCGTAGTCCGCATGCCCTGGCCTCATAATATCCCTTATCTTCTCGTAGGGTCTGGAATCCACGTCCCTGTTGTAGACTAACATAGACAAAGGCGAACCGGTGGTCTTTCCCTGGAAAAGCCCGGAGAGTATTTCAACCCTGTCCTCCTCCATTCGGGGGGTGGATATTTCGCTCTGGCCCGGCCTCCTCAAGTCCACCTCCCCCTGGATTTCCTTCAGGTCAAGGCGTAAACCAGATGGTAGTCCATCAATTACCACGCCCACGGCCTTCTGGTGGCTCTCCCCCCACGTCGTCATCCTCAGGCATCTGCCGAATGAGCTACCTTCCACCTTATACATCCTCCCTGTATAGATTAATTAAACGATTGGATCTCTTAATAGATAATGCCGGTTTAGAGTAGATATCTGACATATCCTCAAGCTCCTTCACCAGCCTGTCCAGATTCCCTTCCATGATAAGCTGCCTGAATGAATCTATCTTGTTGGATAGGATACTGCAGACCCTCAGGGATTCAGGGTTCTCCAGCTGTATGGAGGCGTACATTTCATGGTTCTGGGCAGTAATCCGGGGTATGAAGTCAAACAACACCCTGTGGAATTTCCCCATGAAGGGCCTTAAATCTTTCTCCCTGTAGCCTGACTCCTTTATTGTTGAATTGATGCCCATGAACGAGACATGTATTAATACCTGGATCAGGGCCATAATCTCGTCATGTCTCTCCATGGTGGACTCATGAACCCTCAGGCCCTTGGACGTGAAGAAATCCTTTATCTCCTTAATCCAGGTATCTCCCTGGACGGGAATGACTATGATACTCTGCTCCTCCAGCTCTGTTGGAGGGCAGAACATGGGATGTATGCTGATGTAGTCTATATCCTTTCTTCCTGCCCTGATGAAAGACTCTTTGACGTGGGATTTGATGGAGGTCGCATCCATCAACAGCGAACCCTCTTTCATAGCAGGTGTTATGGACTCAACAACCCCGGGGGTTTCCCTTATTGGAGTCGAGACCAGCACCAGGTCAGCATCCCCTACAACCCCGAGATTATCTGCCCTGTACTCCAAGCCCAGGCGGGAGGCGACTTCTTCGCCCCTGCCAGCATCTATGTCTGAGATAACAACCCTGAACCTCTCCTGCAGTAATCCGGCGAAGAATTCCCCGATAACACCTGCCCCAACAACCGCGGCCTTCATTTCCACCCCCCCTCACCTAAAGCCTTCAGGGCTGCTTCCCTCATCAACTCAACCGGAGCTTTCTTGCTCGTCCATATCTCAAAGGCCATCGCCCCCTGCCATACCAGCATCTCAACCCCGGGTATTGTTTCTGCGCCAGCCTCCCTCGCATCCCTCAGGAATCTCGTCTCTAGGGGATTATATACCACATCCAGCACAACCAAGTCGCTGTTGAATAATTCCCCGGGAAAGGGTGTCTCATCCACTTCAGGATATAATCCCACAGATGTGCAGTTCACCACAACAGAAACATCCTTGACTGATTCAGCCAGCTCCCGTTTGCTTAAACCTGAGGTGGTACAGCTACCGCCAGCCTTCATTAGTTCTTTGCAGAGGCTTTCAGCCCTTTCTGGGGTGCGGTTAGCTAAATGGATAAAGCCCACACCCTCATCCAGCAGAGCATGGCATAAAGCTCTTGAAGCGCCTCCTGCACCGAGAACCAGCACATTCCTGCCATCTAAACCGGCTGCATTCTTCAGGGGGATGACAGCCCCTCTTCCGTCGGTGTTGTATCCCACAAGACGGCCGGCAACGTTCTTTACCGTGTTAACTGCTCCAATCCCGAGGGCCTTCTCCTCCAAGATATCGAGGAATGGTATGATGGACTCCTTATGTGGTATGGTCACATTAAAGCCTGCAATCCCTAAAGCCTTTATTCCCTTCACAGCATCTTTCAGGTTATCCTCTGAGACACGGAAACCACAGTATGTTGCGTCAATTCCCAACCCATTGAATGCAGCGTTCTGCATTATTGGTGAAACCGAGTGCTCCACAGGGCATCCGATCAAGCCATAGATCTCCATCACAAACGCGCAAGTACGGTAAACTGTTTTATGGTTTATGTACAGCGAGCGACTCCCGCTTATACCGCGACTCTCTGAGTCGCAGAGGAACACGCTGGAGCCTTGGGTCCTGGGCGTGTCCGGGTATTGCTCAGCCACATTGGATAGTATTCCTTTACCTCACGCCTGCACCTCCCTTTGTTTTTCGACATTCCAGCGTGTTTATGGATTCATACCCTCCATCCTTCAGGGCGTGGTTATTTGATTTAAAATGTAAATCAAGTAGCTCCCTTGTTTGCTTAGCTGAAAGCTGGCCGGGGGCTATATCACCCGAGTAGAATACTGGGACATTAAATAGGACTCCAGCAATCCTCCCCAGCGGGGAGCCCATTGGTATGGCAATAATCCTGTTGTTTCCCTCACCCATTCCAAGACAAACCTGGTAGAGAGAGAGGATATCCCCTGGATTGTTTACCTTGAAGGCGATCTTTGCTGTATCCCCTAGTGCCAGCTCCTTCTCCACTATAGACTCGATCCAGGCCTTGGATGGTGTCTCCCTGAAGTCATGGAAGGATACTATGGATTTAATTCCCTTCTCTTGTGCCTTTTTTATAACGCCGTCTCTGAGGCAGTCTTCTGTAGACAGCTCTACATCAATGCAGTCCACGTAGTCCAGGAGGGACTCCAGGAGGGTGACCCTCTCCCTTTCGCTTCCATGGAATTCACCTCCCTCCTCCCTGCTCCTGTTGGTTAATATTATGGGTTTCCCATGGCGTGATAGCTTTTCCAGCTCCCCCTCCAGAAACCTGATTCCCTTGTCAGGTGACAGGTCAAGCCTGAACTCCAACAGGTCAGCGTAATCTATCCCAGCAACAGATTCGCTTCCTGGTTTCACGCAGAGACAGACCTGGGGTTTATTCCCTATCATTTTTCCGTAATCGACTCCTTCACCTTCTTCCCGAAGTGCCTGCCTCCCTCCTCCAGGTGCACCAGGACCCTGTCGCCTTCCCTGAGCTTTGCCACAGAAACCGGCTCTCCTTTTTCGTCAACCAGCCGGATGGTTTCAGCGTTCTGGAGGAGGATGCTTATCTCTCTGCCATCTGACTCGGCCTCCACTAGGAGCAGAGGCCTCTCCTCTATCTTCAGGCGGCCTACTATGGCAATCCTGCTTTTCCCGGTGTTGTCCACAACAAGCACCTCATCCCCTGTTTTCAGCTCAGAGAGGTATTTGGTTCTCCCGTCAGGCAGCAGGATGTAGGAGTGCACTGGTCCTGCATTAACCCGGAAGGGTCTAGTCTCCACGTATTGATTTTCCACGCTCTCGCTGTGAACCAGGAAGAATGCATTTGACTGGGAGCCGATGAGGTTACCCTCCCCCACCTTCATCATGGAGCAGGTGTCTATGCAGACTCTCGAGCCCATCCCGGTGGGCTTTATTTTTGTTACAGTGGCTTTTACTAGATCCATTTTCTTGGCCTTAAATTCATGGTATATCCTGAATAATTCCTTGACTTCGTCAACGCTCTTGGGCCTGTAGAGTATTCCGTCTGCTCCAACCTCCAGGGCCTTCAGCACGGTCTCGGCCTGCTCTACGTCCCCTATCTCGGCTATCACTTTACATAAACCCTGCGCTTCTGAGATGATATTCTCGAGAGGGATGATGTCTCTACCTGTGTTGATTAAAAGATAGTCCACTTGGTTTACCATCGAGACCGCTTTCCTCTCGTCTTCTTTCTCTTTAACTTCTATGTGAAAGCAGCTCCTGGATTTCTCTGATTTATGTTTTACTCTGGAGACTATTATGTCTGACTCCCCGTCTGCTACCTCACCTGATTCAAGGGCGGTTTTCACAGCAGCCAGCTCCCTGATTCTCTTCAGGAGTCCGGGCTCTCTGGAATAGAATGTGACGAAGCCTGACTCTATGCCTGCCTGAACCTTTTTTTTCTCTTTCTTCCAGTCGCCCTTGATGTGCAGCCAGAGTTCCTTCATTTTTCTTCCTTTATTTCTATTGGATTACAGCTCCTTTAATGCTTTCTCTACGCTGGCTTCCTCGTGAACAATCCTTGAGATGGCCTTCACCATCGCTTCAGGGTTCTGGTGCTGGAATATGTTGCGGCCCATCGCTACACCAGCCCCGCCTGCCTCAATTGAGTCCTTCACCATCTCAAGGCAGTCCCTGTCTGAGTCCATCTTCGGCCCTCCTGCTATTACTACAGGCACAGGGCATCCCCTGGTGACTTCCCTGAAATCGTCCAGATCACCTGGATAATTTGTTTTTATTATGTCTGCACCTAATTCGGCTCCGGCCCTGGAGGCTATCTTTATCATCTCCACGTCATGCTCTGAGTTTATTTTATCTCCTCTCGGATACATCATGGCTATGAGGGGCATTCCCCATGTCCTGCATTTAGATGCTACCTCACCGAGTTCCTTTATCATCCTGTATTCCCCCTGGGAGCCGATGTTCACGTGTATGCTCACCGCATCAGCACCCATCTTTACGGCCTCCTCCACGTCTGTTACGATGGCTTTCTTGAGGGGGTCCGGGCTCAGTGCTGTTGACGCGGAGAGATGGATTATCAGTCCTATGTCTCTGCCCTCGCTACGGTGACCTGCCTTGATCAGGCCCTTGTGCATTAGGACGGCGTTAGCTCCTCCGGAGGCTATCTGGCCTACTGTTTTTTTCATGTCCACTATGCCTTTGATGGGGCCTACGCTGAAGCCGTGGTCCAGTGGCACGATGACTGTTTTCTTTGTTTCTCTG
>JAOZNG010000008.1:0-4776 GCA_029933895.1 archaeon | reverse complement strand
CGGTTCTTATTTGTTTACCTACGTCGCTCATTTACAACACCCTGTTTAATTTATTTAAATTTTTATCTGTTTATTAAAGATAAATTTTATATATAAATATAGATGTAGTAATTATTATAGAATAGAAGACAATTAATTAAAAAAAATTGTAAAATGTCTTACCAATTAGATGAAATCGACAGGGAATTAATAAACCAACTACAAAACAACCCAGAGATAGACATAGAAGAACTGAGGGATACAATAAACCACAACCTCAACAGACGACTCTCCATCTCCACTATATACCACAGGAAAAACAAGCTGCTGGACAACAGGATACTGAGAAGCGAATACATCCCGGACTACATGAAGATAAACAAGGCAACACTATGCTTCATAGCACTGAAATTCGAAGGCCATGAAGAAAACATATTCCAGAAACTCAAGGAGATGAACAACGTGATGGAAGTCCACGCCGTAGGAGGGCAATACGACGCCTTCCTGAAGGTAAGAGGCAGAGACATACACGAGATAGCCGACCTGGTCTTCAGGCTTAGAACAGACTACCCCATAGTGAAAACAACCGAGATATTCTTCACCCTCAAGACAGAGAAAGAAACCCTCAGCATAGGCATATAACTCATTCAGAGAGTGAACAACCCCAGATACCAGAGGATGAAGCCCAGGAAAGCCATCACAAAGACGTGAGAGTAAAGCACATCCCTGAACTCCTCAAAGTCATTGATTGATGCATTAAGGAGAATGGAAAGCATGAATAAGTGAACAACAGAAGCGAAACCGAATATAACAAAAAAACCGTATTCGATGAAAACAGGGGATAAAACAAAAAAAGAAGAAAGCAGGGAATAAAAGAACCCCCCAATGATTAAACTAACCACCATTGGGATGCTCAACAGGAACAGGAGATAATAGAGCAGGAAATGCTCCATAGGGCCACTGCCCCCGAGCAAGACAAGGGAAACCACAGCAGCTGCCGTGCTGACAACAAAGAAAAAAAAACAGGCATAACTTGGCTCATCCAGCCTGGCTCCCTCATCCAGACCATACATGAAAGAATATTCTCTCTTAAAGTATTTATTCCTTTCTCAGGTCCACAACCCTCTGGGCTTTACCCGCACTCCTCTCCAGGGTAAAGGGCTCCACCAGCTCAACATCCACCGACACATCCAAACCGCTGCATAGCTCTCTCCCAAGCCGCTCCCTTAAATCCCGCAACTGAACCTCGCTCCCGGTGAAAATCTCGGGAGTCACCTCAATCCTAACCCCCAAGGAATCCATCTGACCCTCCCTGGAAACAATAACCTGATAGCTATCCCCTATCTCCGGAAAAGACATTATGATCTCCTCCACATGCGAGGGAAACACATTAACTCCCCTGATAATCAACATGTCATCAACCCTGCCCTTAATCCGACCAATTCTCCTATGGGTTCTGCCACACGAGCACACTCCATCCAGGAAAGAAGTCAGGTCCCCTGTCCTGTACCTCAACAAAGGCAGAGCCTCTTTTGTGAGTGTTGTGAGAACAAGCTCCCCCCCATCCGCTCTCTCTCCGGATTCAGGGTCAACTATCTCAGGCAAAAAATGATCACCCCAGACATGCATCCCATCCTTCTCCCCGCACTCCATACACACGCCGGGACCGCACATCTCAGACAGGCCATAATTATCGAATGCATCAATTCCGAAACTCTTTTCTATCCTCTTACGCATGGGTTCGCTCCACGGCTCAGCCCCGAAGACCCCCACCCTCAGCTTCAAATCCCCGCTTTTGATGTTTAACTCATCCATCACCTCAGCTAAATGCAGTGCATAGGAGGGTGTTGAGCTGAACATGGAAACATTGAAGTCTTTCATCACCTGAATCTGCTTCCTGGTGTTACCAACCCCTGCAGGGATAACGGCGGCCCCGATTTTCTCCGCCCCCTGCTGGAACCCAAATCCTCCGGTAAAAAAAGCATAGTTGTAGATTAACTGCACCGTGTCCTTCTTTCGCACACCAGACATGTAGAGCTCCCTCGCCATTAAGTCAGCCCACACATCCAGGTCTTTCCTGGTGTAGACGACCACTGTAGGTTTACCTGTCGTGCCGGAGGAGGCATGTATTCTGTTAATCCTTGAGCAGGGCACCGCCACCATTCCAAAAGGGTAATTATCCCGTAAATCTCGTTTGGTGGTGTAAGGAATCTTTTCAACATCATCCAGCCTTTTTATGTCAGATGGCTTAATACCTGCCTGCCTGAATTTCTCCCGGTAGAAGGATACATTACTGTAACAGTAGCTGACTACCTGCTTCAGACGCTTGAGCTGGAGTTTCTCCAACGCTCCAGGCTTCATTGTTTCTGTCTTTTCATCCCAGAACGACATATTATTAATGAATTTTAAATCATAATAAAACTCACTCTACGGTGAGGTAGAAAATGTACTGGAACAGGAAGGCGGAAACACTGAAACCCGGGGAACTAAGGAGACTGCAGGGGAAGAGGCTGAAGAAGGTTACTAAATATGTCTACCGGAACTCAGGCTTCTACAAGAAAAAATTCAGGGATCTGGGTTTGAAACCGGGCGATATCAGGGGGGTGGAGGATTTAGGCAGGCTTCCTTTCACAAGGAAGAGCGATCTAAGGGATAACTATCCATACGGTTTGTTTTGCACTGGGCTGGAGAGTATTGTGAGAGTGCATGCCTCATCTGGCACAACAGGCAAGCCCACGGTTGTGGGCTATACCGGCAACGACATAGAGCTCTGGACGGAGGTGATGGCCCGCTCTATTATGGCAACAGGAAGCACACGTAAGGATGTGTTGCATGTAGCATACGGCTACGGGTTGTTTACCGGAGGGCTGGGGCTGCACTATGGAGGTGAGAGGGTGGGGTGCACTGTCATACCAGCCTCAGGCGGGAACACCGCCAGACATCTGCTGCTGATGCAGGATCTGGGCTCCACTGTACTGGCCTGCACTCCATCCTATGCCGTGTACCTGGCTGAATACGCTGAGAAGGAGGGAATAGACCCCAGAGAAGACCTCAGGCTGAGGGTGGGGGTCTTCGGGGCTGAGCCGTGGAGCGAACCCATGCGTAAGAGGATAGAGGATGCCTTGGACCTGAAGGCATATGATATCTATGGACTCTCTGAGATAGTAGGTCCTGGAGTAGCTCAGGAGTGTGAGGAGCAGTGCGGTGCCCATATATGGTCTGATCATTTTTTGCCTGAGATAGTTGACCCGGAGACAGGTGAGCAGCTGGGTGAGGGGGAAGAGGGTGAGCTGGTGTTCACTACATTAACCAAGGATGGCATTCCCCTGCTGAGGTACAGGACAGGGGATAGAACGATACTTGAGTACGATAAATGCTCCTGTGGTAGATATCATCCCAGGATGATTAAGGTCCGGGGCAGGGTTGATGACATGTTGATTATCAGGGGAGTTAATGTGTTTCCCTCCCAGATAGAGCATGTGTTGCTCAGGATCCCGGAGGTGGGTTCCCACTACCTTCTTGTGGTTGAGAGGGAGGGCCCACTTGATGTTTTAACCGTTAAGGTGGAGGTCACGGAGGATGTCATAAGCGACAGGGTCAGGGACCTGATGAAGCTGGAGGAGAATATCAAGAGCAGCATAAGCCAGGCGTTGGGCATTAAGGTGGATGTTGAGCTGGTGGAGCCCTTTACCCTGGAGAGGAGTAAGGGCAAGGCGGTCAGGTTAAAGGATTTGCGTGAGTGATAAATTGAGTGGAGGCAGGAGAGGAGGGAAATGATTAAGCAGTTGTCTGTTTTTCTGGAAAACGAGCCGGGACGGCTGGTTAAGGTAACCAGAATTCTGGAGGATGCAGGAATAGATATCAGGGCCTTGACTGTTGCGGAAACAGCGGATTTCGGGATTCTGCGGATTATAGTAGATGACCCGGATAAAGCCCACGGGATTCTTAAGGAAAATAATGTTGCTGTGGCATCGGATAGCGTTCTCGGGGTGGAGGTGGATGATAAACCAGGGGGTTTAAGGGTTATTGCGGAGATTCTGGCGGAGGGTGAAGTCAACATTGAGTATGTTTACGCGTTTGCCACCAGAAGCCGTGGGAAGGCCTTCATTGTTTTAAGGGTTGATGACAGGGAGAGGGCTGTTGAGGTGTTGAATTCCAGCAACATCCGCTTGGTTGAGCAAAATGAGGTGTCAGGTGTATAATACCTGATTTCTTGGTATTTTACCTATTTTTTAGGTAGAATACCAATATATCTCTATGGCTAAGGGTGAATTTCTCAGGGCGCAGATTGTAATGCTCAGAGGGCTTGGATACAACCAGAACGAGATCTCAGTGAAACTGGGGGTCAGCCAGAGCACCGTCAGCTACACCCTCAGGGAGGTAAACCAGAAAGCCAGGGAGGAGGGAGACGAATCAACGTATACCACGGTGATTGCCTCAGGATACGGTCCAGTAATAGTGAAGGCAGCAGGGATACTGTTCAGTGGTAGACTCTAGACAAGAAACTGCGGGGGTTTCTCTCCAGGATAATCTCTGCCTTAACCCCAAACAATTCCCTGATCTTCCCTATGCTGTCAGCAGGGTCAGCCCACGGATAATCCGAGCCAAAGACAACCCTCTCCAGGCCGACCTCATCCACCAGGGAAACAAACTTCTCATCAGGGATATTCCCGGGGATAAAGGCAGTATCAAACCACACATTACTGTGGGATAGAACATGGTGCAGGTCATCGAAGGTCTTATATCCCCCAAGGTGCGCTAAAAGTATGGTCAACTCAGGGAAAGAATCAAGCACCT
>JAOZNG010000101.1 GCA_029933895.1 archaeon | reverse complement strand
TCCCTCAAAAAACCTCCCGAAACAAGAGTACTGGAGAGATACCGTGTCCTGGATTCAGAGATTACCGTGCTTGAAAACAGCACAGGCAGGTTTTATTTCCTCAAGCCGTCCGAGTTCTCATTATCCCTGCAGGAAGTGAAAACCCTTCAGGATTTAAGGGACACAGCCTCCGAGGAACACGTTTTCGAGTTAATTAATCCCCTGGATGCCCGGGATTATTTCCGTAAACTGGGGAGAAAGCTGCTTTCTAGACTGGATGTTGATGTGGATGCAGGGAAGCTTTCCGAGATATTCATGAGGTATACTGCGGGATATGGTATACTGGAGGTTCTATTCCATGATGACTGCGTGAGGGATGTCTACGTGGATTCCCCTCCAGCGGTCACTCCAGTGTACGTGGACCATGAATCCTACGGCATCTGCACCACCAATCTACGGTTGTCTGAGGAGGACCTGGAGAGAATTTCCTCTAAATTCCGTTCAATAGGGGGAAGGCCTTTTGATGAAGCAAACCCCGTCATGGACATGGAGCTCCAGGATATAGGGGTGAGGGTGGCTGGTGTCAGAGAGCCCTCAACGTTTGATGGCATAGCATTCGCCTTCAGGAAGAGAAGGAATATGCCCTGGACTCTGCCGAAGCTGGCATCTGAGGGTATGTTCTCCCCTAAATCAGCTGCCATATTAAGCTATCTGGTGTCAGGTAAATGCTCCATCCTTGTTACCGGCGCTAGGGGTTCAGGGAAGACAAGCGTTCTCACTGCGCTGATGTCTGAAATAAATCGCAACGACCGGGTTGTGTTGATGGAGGACACGCCTGAGATACCTGTGGATTACCTGAGGAGCCATGGATGGAAAATAGAACACTTGAGGAATCAGCCTCCCATATCAAGAGACTCCCTGAACTCCTATGAGCTCTCACCGGAACAGAACCTGAGAGCTGCCTTAAGGCTTGGTGAAAGCGTTCTGGTTCTGGGCGAGGTCAGGGGACCTGAAGCTAAGGCACTTTTTGAGGCTATGAGGGTTGGTGCAGCAGGTAACGCAGTGCTGGGTACGATACACGGCTCCACGCCCTACGATACCTGGGACCGGGTGACCAATGACCTGCAGGTGCCTTCCACCAGTTTCAAGGCTGTTGATGTGGTCATCTCCCTTGGTTACAGAGAGAACAGGGAAACACTACTGAAGGAGAGATATCTGGTCTCTGTAACTGAGGTGGGGAAATTCTGGGAGACTAACCCGCAGAATGAAGGTGCTTTCTTTGAGATAATGTATCTGGAAGGCCTTGAGGAGAGATATAATCTCAATGAATCAGCGCTTTTCAGGGCTATTTCGTCCAGGAAAAACATGCCTCTACAGGATTGCCTGCTTGACCTGGAATTCAGGGAGAAGATAGTGAATGATCTAGTTAAGGTTTCTCGTATAACAAAAATAAACGATATTCTGGAGGTGGAGTTCATGGTCAGGGCATGGAATAAATATGATTCCCTGACCAACAAACAGATACTCTCTGAGGGTGTGGTTGATTACGAAATACTCTGGAGGGAATGGCGTAGCTGGTTCATGAAACAGACTGGATTAATGTATGAGGAACGCTATGGCCTAGATGGCAAGGGAAAACACAAGGGAAAACATGGAGATGAACAGTAGGTCTCTGTTTGAGTTAAATCCCGCTCTTTCCCAGTCAGGTATTCTTCCCCCAACATCTGGTTTCTGCCTCCAGAGATTCCTGTCGCGGTTACTGCAGTAAAGCGTTTTCCTGACAGAGTAACATATAGCGTTTGCAGGAATAAACTACCCGGTCTTTTTTTTAACTGGGAGGTTGCGGAGGATCCATATCCCCTGGGTTGTCGAAGATAGAGCTTATGTTTTTCTGGGTTGATGCCGTCATCCGGGTGGTTGATGCAGTCGTTGTCGAGGTAGTCTCTGTGGTTGAGGTGGTTGTATCCTCTGTTATTTCCTGTACGCACATTACTGATGTGACCGCCAGAAAAATAACAAGGAGGTGGAGCTGTTTCTTCATATCAATCACCTCCCGGGAGGGGTGGTGGAGTCAGAGATGTCTGGCTAAAACTGCAGTCTCCATCAGCATGGGAAATAAAGCCATGATATAAATCACTCTCCTTGAATACATAGTCTCCATCTATCCTTTCCCAGCTCTGTTTTTCTGGATTCCACATGTATATCTCATCCAGAACACAATCTCCTTTTATGTCATAGAGGGTGATTGATTTCATATCGTATGTTACCGGAACAAAATTCCATCCCCTCTCAAGGTTTACCTCACTGTGGGAGGTATGATCTTCCACACTGAACTCGAGGTAGCAGCTTTTGAAGGTGTATACCCAGAAAGAGTGCATCCTCAGATATTCCATCAACCCTTCACTGCCCAGCTTCTCTTCCGCCTCCTTCATTGTGTAGTATCTGCCGTCTATGTAGACGAACCCATACATCCTCTCACATGTTCCCTTATCAAGTTCTCCTTTGCCTGGCATCGTGATCAGGTTCCATCCCCTCTTGAGGTGCAGTTTAATCCTCTCAGGTGGGGGTGGCGGGACAAGTTTACCACAGCAGCAGGTATATATCGGATACATCCCTCCATCAACTGCTACATTACCACTTTCGGGAGATACGGCCTTTTTCTCAACATCCTGGGCGATTGCTATCTGTGGACAGTATTCTGAGCCTGCATCGTATTCTTCGTCGCTGCAGCTTGTCCTGCATATACCGTAATCAAAGCCTTTTTTCTGGCAGTAGTCGTTGCATGTTGTATGTGGTTTTCTGACGCTGAAGTATGTTTCTGTCTGTGCTTCTTCGCCGCCGGGTGTTTCTGCATATACTGTGACAGTGTATCTGCCCTCGGTTTCTGTGTTTTCGTAGCTGGCTACGTAGATGCATCTTGGACTGCAGATGCCTGAGGCACAGTGGATTTCTGTCTCTATGCTATCTGTTTCTCCACCTTCTTTCTCCACGTCCGTAACAGCATCCCTTATTTCCTGGATTGCACAGATTTGCCTGAATGTTATGTCTTCTTCAGATCCGTCTGGCTTTGTTACTGTGCCATATACCTCAGCATCAACGTTGCTTTCGTCGGTGTAGGCTACTTTCGCATATATTCCTGCTGTTTCCCCGCTTTTGTATGTATTCTTGTTCGTCCATGCCTTAACCTTCAGCTCCCTTACCCCGCAACAGCAGTATATTGGCCTGTATGCAGGTACTTCACTGGTTTCTGCAATAGCAACTCCCATCCCTCCGCCACCGGATGAGGATGCTGTTGTAGCTGTAGCGTTTACTGTAACTGATTTAACGTCTGCGGTTGGGACCACATCAACGTTTTTAACTAGGATGGGTTCAGGGTGTTGTTGTATGCAGTATCTTGTGCCGATGTTCCTCTCATCTGAACTGCATGAGGTCCTGCATACCCCATAGTCATATCCTCTTCCCCTGCAGGCTTCATCACAGCTTGTGTAGCCGTTAACCACAAGTGTTGCTGAATCAGAGTCTGTTACACGTCTGTCATTTTTTTGTGTTGCTGTGACCGTGAACATGAATCTGCCCCGGTATTCAGGCTGGATTGTTAATTCAACAGTCTTTGTGCTTCCCTGATATAATGTAACCTCCTTGGGGTAGTCTGCAGTGAAGGGAAGGCCTGAAACCGATATTTTATATGTGTAGTATATATGGCATCTGGCTTCCTCTGTATTGGAGTCATCTGTGTCTATGGTGATACATCTCATCACGGGATGCTTGTCTTTTATCTTTATTTTATAGATTGCTTTATCACTTACAGAAACGTATTTAACTGAGGGAGTTACTGTGACATCAACATGCTCTCTCACGGGTATGCAGGCGCCATTAATGCATTCGCAGTTAACCTGTTTTTGTGTGTGGTATCTGTTTTCTTTATCACACTCATATTCCATCAGTGTTGTCTCATCTATACAGTAGTCCTGGAAGTGCCGCATGGTGGTGGTTGGGCACCCTGATGGGCTTACTATGGAGACTTGTCCTCTCTCATAGATGCTGCCTCCATCACTGTCCGTGCAGCGGTAGTAACAGTTGGATGTGCTATACGGGCCATATCCTGCCCGTAAGTTGGATGTGGTTGTTGTTGCTGTGACCTTATCTGGGCTGGCATTCTTGTGTGATTCCGGAGACACGCTGGTAGAGAATACAATAAAGAGTATTGTGAGTATAGTCAGCACCAGCATAAATTCCGGGTACCTGTCCATGAAATCCCTCACTCTTTTGTTTTTCATCATAACCTTTTTTTAAGAGACAGGGTGAAACGATTTAATAATCAAGGCTGAAACAAACGTTCCAGCAATTGTTCCATCTATTGGGCTAGAAACCACTCACTTAGTTTAACTTCCTTGAGGCGTCCTATTCTTGTAGTCTCCAGGATCTTCCTTGACTCCAGATAGGATACGTAGCGGGAGACAGAAGCCTTAGGTATGCCTGTCCTGTAGCAGACATCCACCTGCTTCATCTCTCCACCCCCCTCAAGCAGTGCATTAATAATCCTTTTCTGCTCTTCCTTAAGGGTCTCCATCACCGAAAGCATTCCCTCACTCGGCTCTATGGGAGATATTTCTTTTACGGTTCTCTGGGATGATTTTCCCCTCCTATAAAACAGATACAGCAGAGCAACTGCCAGCAACAAAAGCAGCAAATAAAGACTGTAGTCTGTGAACGAGGAGGTCGTGGTCTTCTCGAGCATTATTCTTATCTCCTTCAGACTGCTTTTCTCCACAGTAACGTCCACGGAACCAACCTGGTTGTTGTAGAGTGCTGAGATCTTACACAAGCCCGCTGGAAGCCACTCCCCTCTGAACAGGCCATAAGAATCTGTTTCAATCTCCTCCTGCACCCCATAATCTGAGCTACAATCGAATTTCACCTTGGCGTTGACCA
>JAOZNG010000100.1 GCA_029933895.1 archaeon | reverse complement strand
GTCCCTGTTACTGAACACAACCTCCTTCACCTTATTGTTGCTCCGGGTATAACATATGTAACCCTCCCTAACCTCCACACCATAATTCTCCCGAATCAATTCCCCATACAGTATAGACTGATACTTATGAGTCCTGAACATCTTATCTTGGTACACGGCAAACTTATAATCCATGGGAGCAGCAGTCCCATCACCAAAAAAAAGAATCTCATCAATAAGTCCCTTATAGTGATTCCTCCTTGATGCAAGAAACACATCAACCTCCTTCCTCACAACCCTTAATTTCCTGCGGAGATACTCCCTGTTTGTTTTCTCCCGAACCCTATGTATCTCCCTGCCCCTCCTGACCTTATACCTCCTCCTCTCATGCTGCGGAATACCGAGACAATACATGAAATAAATAAATCTGGGACAGAAATTATATTCAATCACATCCGACACCACAACAAAGGTTTCATCATCCATCTTATGGTTTAAAAGAATTTCGAGATCACTTCATCACTCACAAGCTCTCTATCAAAGGCATTTCCTATCAATTTTATCTTCCTGAAACAATCCTCACACATCGGGAAAACATAAAGAGAGTCCGCATCTAAATCCACCACTTCCCCGCATTCAAGAGCCAGTGAATCAAGCTCATTCCTGTTAAGGTCACCAAGAAAAACGCTCTTCTGCACTCTATACAGACCATAACCTTTACATATCCTCACCACAGACTCCCTCCTCCGGCTGTCTGTGATATCATATATCACCCAAGTCAACATCATTAATCAATGAATTAGCGATCCGGTGAGACTCAAACTGTATCGTATCCCTGACCTTGATCTTCCTCCCCCTGTAAGTGATTTTTTTCTCCAGTCTCTCATTCAGGGCCCCTATGAGAACTGCCTTACCTCTCTTGTTAAGAGTTAAACCACCTGGGATCGCGTCAAAATAGTTCCCCCTGATCTTTCTCTTACTGAACAAGTAGACGACTGTTTCATCAACATAGACCCTGAACAACTCAATAAGATCAAAGACAAACGATTTCTTATTGTAGTTGTCTGTATGCATAAAACCGATGTATGGATCCAGTCCCGCTACAATACAGGCCTTCTCAACCAGTGAATACAACACACCATAGCCGTAGTTCAATAAACAATTGAATTCATCCTTTGCAGGGTTCCTGCTTCTGCCCCTGAACCTGTATTTCTTTGGCATTATTTCATTAACTGCCGCCCAATAGTTTTTTGAGGACATCCCCTCTATTCCTAGAATCACCTGCCTCCTCTCCCTGACCATCCCCTTCAACTGCTTAAGGTTTCTCTTTTGTCCCTCTATCTCGTGGATGTATCCCTCTAGGATTTCTTTTCTCCCGGGGCGTGTCTGCTTCAGTTTCTTCAGTAAACCGATCTGGTTATCGAGTTTCTTTTCAACCCACTTCTTGACTAGATTCAATCCCTCACCTGAACCATACAGCTCCAGTTGTTTCCTCCTGATCAAGGTGGTGCTTCCGAGTTTGCTGTGCCAGACCCTGCCGTAGGGGTCTCCGAAGTGGTCGAGGAAGACAATGTCTATGTTGTTGTCGACTGCGAATTTAACGGCGTCAGTGGACAGATAAGCGGAGGTTGTGATCAGGATACTGTCTACCTTGTTCACCGAGACCTCAAATACTCTGTCCTCGTTCTTCACCAGGAAACACTTATTCTTTTTCCTTAGATAGGAACCGTAGGAGTTGATCACTAATTGCATTTTGATTCAAGTTCCTCCAGAATTGATTTTGAGTTATCTATGAGCGTATCCAATTCCTTTATCATATCCCTAGCTACCCTGTATGATGAAAAGAACCCCTCAGATTTACGTTCTTTAAGGCGTAATAGGTTGATAGTGCATGACCTGATAACGTCTGTTACAGGGATTTCGCTGCCTCTCCCCCGGAGATCCCTGATTATATTGGTGTATACCTGTTCATAGTCAATTTTTCGCACAGGGTGATTTATGAGGGCAAGAACATCAAACAAATCCTTGTAGTGCGCACGCCCAACCCGCAACCTATCTGATTTTACCGATACCACGATTTTATTCGCAAGCAGCGTCTCCAATGAAAGAATCTTCTGTTTAAAGGAATACTCATCCAGGATTCCCGGGAATGTATTGAGATACACAATATCTGATTTCTTTGAGACAATCCCTGAATTGATTTGTATCTTGATTAAATGGGCGTTGAGTTTTTCCCCTTCAAACCACGTTTCTGATTTATATATCGTCGATGCTATCCTATAGTACGTCAGGGTCTTGGTAAATCGGTTGTATCTACAACCTCTAAATCCATCGCCGTCCATGAATTCTTTTATCTCATCCAGTGACATCTCACGTTCCAGGTTATAGTCAAGGTCCATTGATATTCTCCTGCAGGGTTCTTTGATAAACTGTTGCACAGCAGTACCGCCCTTTAACACGAGTTCACGATCACATAGTATGTGTGCTGTGTCCATGAGCCACACGAGAAACTCAGTCTGAAGTTTCGGGTAATCTGTTTTTTCCGATATCTCCTCCATCCTCTCGTCGGTTAACATCCCAGCTAGGCTATACATTTATCCCCCCCGCAATAAACTCTTTTTCCTTCTTCGTTAATCTGATTCTGGGGGCATTTTCCACATCAAAGCCTTTATCAGCCAGGACCCTTAGAATCTTTTTCATATAGTTTAAGACTCCTGCTTCTCCACACGCCTTCAGAAGTGAATCCAGGTCATATCCTCTCTCAAGGTATTCGCATACGGCAGGTATGGTATAGAACTGGATTATGTCGGATTCCATGAGCAGGGTCTCAGCTATTGCAACCTCAGTTTTTGCCACGTTAGCGGGTTTTCCTTCAAAGACAAGTCGTCTGTAGTTCTTCTTTTCTATTCGTCTTTTCACTATTTTTATCTCAATACCGGCTGACTTGGAAAAGATAACTGCTGGTTTTTCATCTTCTACTGTTAGATAATACTCTTGGCTTGATACAAGCCCGTAATAGGATAGAGCGCTTGGGCCTGTAATATAATATTTTTTGTTGTATATCTCCTCCATGAATCTGATTATATCCCTGCCGAAGGAGCTCTTTACCATGAACTCCACTGGATCCAGCATGACATATCTCCCGGTGGTACTCCGTCTTATCATCCCCTTTTTCAGCATCCGGGTTATGATTACCTTTGCATTGTTTTCGGTGACGTTGAACACAGTGGTTATGTCACCTGGGCTGAATTCATTATCCCTGAGTTGGAGGTATAATATGGTGTAGCGTTCAATGATTTTCATTTTCGTTAATCTATTATTACAGATAATGTAATTTGTATTATAATTACGGTATTTGTAATTTAAATATTAGTTACAAAAAATGTAATCAACATCTTTTAACTGTCCTAAAATCTAATGAAACAGATTTTCCTATTCCTAAATTAACTTCGACCTGCTGTTCTATAGCTGATATTGTATCTGCCGGTGGCAGCAGCAGGAATAACCACAGGGGTATGTATGCTATGGTTTTTTTGTTTAGTTCCTCCACCTTCAATGAATCCTTTGTCAGCAGTATGCCTGTCCGGGAGTTGAATTTTTCCATGAACTCCAATAGACCCTGGATATCACGGTTCCTTACTTCACCGACGTATTTGGATTCTATTGGGATTGTTTCATCCCTGATTTTTATTATAAAGTCCACTTCTCTTTTGTTTTTCCAGTGCTTTGGCTTCAGGTGCAGGAGATGGAGGAAAACAATATTTTCTATGACCACATTATCTCCGTCCACCCCTAAAATGGCGTTTCTTATACCGACATCACCTATATACATCTTCTCCCTTGACTTCAATTCTTCTCTGCCCAGTCTCTGTGAGAGGAATACAAGTGAGGTCTGGGTTAGATAGTTCAGGTAGTATTCAACCATATCCCGGTTCATATCAAGGTGGTTTCCGATGTTTGTTGCTTCATAGTAGCCGGAGAGGTTGTATGCGAAATATTTCAGGAGTTTAACCAGACGTGCTGGTCTTCTTATTCTGTAAGCGCCGACCATGTCCTCGAACACGATTTTTTTCACTACGTCATTGAACAGGTACTCCTGCCAGAGGTCTATTGTATAGTCTTCGATATATGCCTCCGGAAGACCGCCGAAGGTTATGTATTTCTCAAACAATGCTTTTATCTTTATCCTGTTTTCTTCAGGGATTTTTATGTATGTTCCCTCCAAGTCTCCGGGGTTCAGTTCGTCTGGTGTGAGGTTCATCAACTCAATTATCTCCTGAAACATGAAGGGCAGTATCAGTATTTCATCAATTCGCCCTACAAGGCTTTCTCTGTAGCCTTTCCGGAGTCTGATGGATGCTGACCCTGAGATGATGAATTTTATGTTCAGGTAGTTATCATGATATGATTTCAGTATCCTGTCCCATTCGGGGAGAAAGTGTATCTCATCTATGAATATGTATATCTTCCCCTTTATCTCTCCCTTCAGTATCTTTGTCAGATACCACTCAAATATTTCGTCGAATGTTTTGTGGTCTGCGGTTATTATCTCATCAAAGCTTACGAAAAGGATCTTGTTGGGGTTGACTTTATTGTGTAGCAGGTAATTCACTGTCTGATACATCAGGGTTGTTTTCCCGACTCTTCTTAATCCATTCAGAGAGATTATTCTCTTGTTTTCGAGTCTTTCTGTGATTTTGTCGAAGACGGGTCTCCTGTATTCTCTCAGTCTCGCGTCTGCTACGTTCCCTGTCGTCCACCACGTGTTTCTTCTAAGGATTTTATTTAGTATTTCCTGCTCCATTTTGCTAAATATAATTAGTATTTTATATATAAAAATACTAAACATAATTAGTAAATGGTTTTCTTTACTGTCCCAAACCCCCTTGAAACGGATTTCCCGACGCCAAGGAGATCAGGGAGACTGAAGTTCACGATAAACCCTCCTCTGAAAGCAATTATCTCTCTCCCCTTAAAGGAA
>JAOZNG010000099.1 GCA_029933895.1 archaeon | reverse complement strand
TGCTCGGGGCTTTCTCCCCGGGGGGGTTGGGGTCTGGCTGCTCTTTCTCCCCCCCGGGGGTGATGGTGGGAGACCCTTTTTGGTTGGGTCTCCTGAGGGTGGAAGGGAACCCCTTTGAAAGGGTTCCCCTGGAGGGGGGAGGACTCGTTAATGGGGTGGGACTGGTGTGGGTTTCTAAGGATTTTAGTAGCTTCAACGGTATCGTGTAGTACGGTGTGATACGGGGTAGTACAACGTGTAATACAGTGTATCAATGTGTAAGAAAGGTATTTATACAATGTATTATTATGTATAACGCATGAACCAGACAAAGATGGTCTCTCTGAGACTGGATAAAAGTACGCACAAGAAACTTCTGGAAGTGGCGGAAAAAGAGGGAGTCTCTGTAAGCCTGCTGATTAGAAGAGCTGTGGAGAGATACCTGAAGGAAGAGGAACTTGTTAGAAAGTATGACATGGCTGAGATCTCCAGAAAGATTGACGAGATTGAGAGGAAGTACTCAAAACTTCTGAGGGCTGTGAACATACTGCAGAGAAGGATGGAAGAGATCCAGAAGAGAGGGTTATAATGAGGGACTTGATTGAGGTTCTACGTAGAGACAATCCCTGGTTAGACGGGGCAAGTGAGTGGTGGAGGCCGGATAGACAAGCTCCCTCTCTTTGGGATAAGGTTGATTTGATGGGGTTGTTAGTAGGGGTTTATCGGGACTGGCATTGAAATGGAGAAATCTGTATCCTACCAAAACCTTTATAGGTTTCTAATACTTGAACAATGGTGCATGCGGTGGTAATATGGAGACCAAAAATATTGTGATTGAAGACCTCAAAGGGGCAATGAAAGCGCTTGAGGAGAGGAATACAGGGATGATCAATATTATGGGAAACAGAGTACTCAGCAATGTTATCTTCCTTGAGGATAGATACCCTTTTCTATCTGGAATCTTTCTGAAGGAGATCGCCAATAACGTTAGTATAACAGGGTCTGAGAAGGTTGTAAAGGAGTCAAAAACATTTCTCAAAAAGATTATTGAACTTGTTGAGAATGAGAACAGAGAGTATGTGGATTATCTCCAAGAGTATGTGAAATACGAAGGTGTGGTCCGGAAATTTAAATTGAGCACCATTGAGAGAGAGGTTTATTCGGAAAATAAAGAGTATACTTCCCATGTTCTGAGAGAACTCTTGAAAATCTTGGACGAGAATATGGATTATCTATATAAAGAGAAAACGCTATTCGTAGAGGGCGTTCTAGGTGAACTTACTAGAATACTGAATACTTACGGCGGGGACCTGCAAAGCTATACGATATACCTGTATTTAAAAGCAGCAAGCTATTTGACAAGGTATCTTTACTATGAATCATATACAATGAGAGGGGAATTTAGGGCTGAATACCTGAAGGATAAAATTTTAAGACTAGCCAAGAAACTTATGTACCTCTACGATATTAGAAATGGGGACGAATCTAGATTTGTAAAGGAAACATGTGAGGAGATTCTGAAGATCGTGGAGGAGTGGAGAAAATACTATCTCTATTATCAGGAGGTACTTGCTGGCCCTGAGGGGAAAAGAATAGAACTCCCCAAAGAAACCAGAGAAAAAATAGCGAAGATCATTGAGGAGGCGTTTAAGAAAGAGATAAGGTGAGAAAGATGGACGGTGTTCCGGAGGCGGTTGTGGAAAGCATTGTAGATGAGATTGAACGTGTGCTTCCACAGGTTATCGTAAATATTGATGTAAGTGATTCAACTCTGAAAAAATTGGAGGCAAAGGAACGTTTTAGAATGCAGAGAGCAAAAAAAGAGTTCAGACACCCTTCTGCAACGTACCAGCGAAAGGTGGATGCCATAAAACATATACGGGAAGCTCAGTTGAGGATTTTAAGTGAGTCTGATAGCTTTCTACAACCAGAGACCTTTAATCTCCTTGCAGATTATAATGCAGCGAACGGATATACGCTCTCAGAGGTGAATTTCCCCCATCATCCAGTGGGATTATTGCCCGGAGCGGATTTGGAGATCGGGCTGGAGGGTGGGGATGCTACAGGTATATCTCGGGAGAGTGGGGAGAGTATAATAGACATTGATGAGGACTTGCGGAGAAGATTCAGAAGAGATAGGGTTCTCCGGGAAGTGCTGGAAAGTATAAATCTGCCGTTTAAAAGGGTGATAACGGAAAACGATCTGGGAATTAAGGTGAAAGTTTACGCTAAAACGGATGTTGAAGACGAGAAATGGGAGAAGATATATTATCACGTTGATCTGGGTGATTTAGAGTATGAGGAGAAGATGAGGCTCTGGGACACTATAGATGACTTTATCCGAAATAAAATAGAGGAACTAAAGAGAGATAGAAGATATCGGCTCGGAAGCAGTGCAAAGAGGCTGGAGGAGATAAACAGAAATCTGTATGTCCTCGTAAATCTATAAACGGGGTATGGTCATGTATGATCCACGAGGATTGTATAGATTAGCGGAGGAGATAAAGGACGATGAAAGATATGAGAGGGAATCAAGGTATCGTACAGCTATTAACAGGCTCTATTACTCCCTATTCCTGATGGTTCTTCAGATGTATCTTAATGAGGGGAACAGTGTTAAGGATCCAAACCGAATACACAAAGAGGTCAGAGAGTGGTTCCAGGGGGAATATTCAAGGGCAGGAAATAAACTTGAGATGTTGCATAAGGAATTCAGAGTACTTGCAGATTATTACCTTGATGAGAGAGTAGATGAAAAGATGACAAACGATGCTTTCAGGTTGGCAGAGTATATTTACAGGTTTTTGGAAGAGAAGGGATTATGAGGGAACTTCCGTTTAAGAGGGAGGCTAGTATTTTTTGGTGGGAGACCCTTTTTGGTTGGGTCTCCCTGGAGAGGAGGGGAACCCCTTTGAAAGGGTTCCCGGAAGGGAGATGGACAGGACTGACGGAATGATATGAGACACGAAATATTTCAGGTGTAAACGGATTGTTTGTAATTTTCGCTGAGGGAAAAATATGAAACCATACAAAGAGATATTTGACAAAATTGAAACTACTTTGAGAAAAGTAAGCACCCTCTCAGAAACGGAGTTTAATTCCCGTTTTGGAGAATTTAAAAATATTACATATAAGAACATGCAGGATAAGGATATTTTTTGGATACTGGTTTATGTTACCTTTTATTCGGGAATGAATGCCGCTGTTGTCTCTCAAAAGCTTCCAGCAATCAAAAGACACCTGTATGACTTTGAGAAAGTGAAAAACTATTCCGAAAAGGAAATAAACCGGATTCTGAAAGATTCAGATGTGATTCACCACAGACGGAAAATTAAAGCGTGTATAGAAAATGCTAAAGAATTTGATAGACTTTTGAGATCGTATGGGTCTTTCAGAGAGTACCTTGAGTCTTTTGGGCCACTTTCGGAAGAAGAGACCATAGAAAGATTAAGAGCGGATCTGAGATACAGATTTCAATACCTCGGTGAAAGAACAGTTAACCATTTTCTAACAGATTTGGGACTGAATGTACTTAAGCCAGATACGGTTATATGTAGAATATTCTCACGTCTTGGGCTTATTGATAACGAAAAGAATATCGTCCAGGCAATTGAGGTGGGTAAGGAGATTGCGAAAGCAACGGGTTATCCGATCAGATATATAGATATCATTTTTGTGAAGTATGGACAAAAAGGCGAGGATAGCTATTTTGGTCTTAAGGATGGTATATGCCTTAAGGAGAACCCGAAATGTGTGATTTGTGGAGTAAAAGATTATTGTGACTACTATGCTAGCAAGAGGGAATAGCATAATGTATTTTGGCTCATCTCGTCCATCCAAATTTTAGATAAGCCAAAACAGCACACGTTATGAGTAACAATAAGCCCCGAATATGAGACTGGTGAGGTCTCGTTAATGGGAGGTGCATATTCAGGACCTGGGTCACGGATATGGGACAAGCGAGGTCACGAATATGGGACGTGCATAAACGGGTCCTGGGTCACGATTATGGGACAGGCGAGGTCACGTTTACGGGACGTGCATTCGTGAGGCTCAGGTCACGTTTATGGGACGTGGTCGGTGGGGAGGTTTTTAAACGGTTCTCCCCTCCCCCATGGAGCCGGCAAACGTTATATGTCATCATAGTCAAAAAATGTGAGGTGAGGGGAATGGTAGAAGAAGATTCAAATGAAAAACTGCAAGAAATTCTTGATAGGGTCTACCGTTGGGGAGTTGAGTTTTCTAAGAGCGAGTATTTTGAAGAGTTGACCGAAGAACAGAAAGAGGAGTCAGAATTTGTGATCATGACTTTTACGGACTACATGTACACCCATCATGGATTATCTCCCGAAGAATGGGATGAAGAAGGGGTCAAGGAATGTTGTTTATACACACTGCCAGGAAAGATTGCTGAGGGGGAATCCTATTTTAAATCTGTAGCACCGGTGTTATCTGCATTCTTTGCCTTTCTAGGCAAAAAGAACCTGTTGAGAAACGCCATAAGGCTTATACTAACGGTTAAAGAAATTGATAAACAGATTGTAAGAAATGCGAGAGATCCAAAAAATTGGGGGATAGCGAAATCATTTGTCATGGCTGCAAAGGCTGCAGGGGTTGATATAACTGACGAGGAGGAGATGCGGAAGTTTATTGAGATTTATAACATGCAACAACTTGCAATAGAAGGAATTAAAAGTAAAAAGTCTAGGAGGGAATCCAAAAAAAGTAGAAGGTAGGAAGAAAGGAACCTTGTCCCTGCGGCGGTGCCAAGAACTATAAGAAGTGGCAGTGGTTGATGATATGAACATAAATTCTAAAAATTGGGCTAAGAGAACCGATAGAAGGACGTATTTGGCTCTGTTTCACTTCCGCCGAATTCGGCCTTACGGCCAGACTTCATACGTTCGGAGGTTATGAAACAGGGGAGGCCCCGTAAATGGGACAAGGGGGAGGTCACGATTATGGGACAGGGAGGACTCGTAAATGGGACG
>JAOZNG010000249.1 GCA_029933895.1 archaeon | reverse complement strand
CCCCGGGGGGAGGGGGCCCCCGTGGGGGGAAAAATACAGAGGCCATCAGGAAGTCTTTGGCGGACCTTCTGAACACATATAACTGACGTGGAGGGAGGTATTCAACCTTACTGAGGTTTAACTACAGTTAAATATCAGTCCGACTAGAATTAAACTACGCTCCAACATAAGTCGGGTAGATGGGGAAAGCATTTTAGAATAGAGGAGTGTGGAACCCGGGAGAAGGGGAGAAGAAAATAAAAAAGCCCTACCCCTAAGGGAGTGTGTCCGCCACCTTTATGTCACTCCCCTCTCTTCTCCCCTACTCCACTGAGAAAAGCCATTCACCGAGAGGCTGATGGTGAGAGAGATTATAAAACGCACTTGTGACATGGACAACACCACGAACGGTATTGGAGTTTAGAAAAAAGAGACCAATGGTAAAGGTTGTGAGTCAATATTTATATAATAATAATCCATGATATTAATTGGTGAACATGACCCAGGAGAGAATGAAGGTAGCCCCGGGGGAGTGGGTGCTACTTAAAGGAGATGAGGTGATTGCCCACAACAGGTCCATAAGGGAGATTATAAGGGTTTATCAGAAAATGAAAGATGACAACCTTATAATATCCAAAGAACCCTCTTCGCAAAACTGTTATTACTGAGGGATCTAATGGCTCTTCGCCTTGTTTTTCCGTATAAGAAACCACCGGGAGTAAGAAAATCACCTACTTCCGAAAGATTGTATCCATTGATTCCTGTGGTTTTCTACAATTCCAATAGCTTTTCCATAAAGGTAGAAGCTCTTCTGGACTCAGGTGCTGATGGAATCCTACTCCCCAGAGGATTTGCTGAGGAGTTAGGTCTTCAGGATGGAGGAACAATTACGACCTCCGGAGTTCTAAGCGAGGGAAGGGTTCACAGAACCCAGGTTGGATTTAAAGTGGGAGCTATAGGGCCCAAGAGTTATGATTTTGGCGTTGTGAATGCAGTATATACTTCAACTGAGAGAGACATTCCAGTATTAATTGGAAGAGATCCCCTCTTCAAAAAGTTCAGGGTAATATTTGAAGAGCTCCAACGGGAAAGACCAAGGATTGTATTAGAGATGCCATGACGGGAGAAATAATGTGAATCTCCCCTCATCTTGGCAATGTCAATGCGCGTGGAGTGTATCCTCTCGCAATCAAAAGTGGTGAATGCCCGCCTTTCACCCCCACCTAATGCCCCTGCGCCGGCCCGGACCCGTCCCCCTCCGGGCCTGCTCGGGGCTTCTTCCCCGGGGGGAGGT
>JAOZNG010000098.1 GCA_029933895.1 archaeon | reverse complement strand
AGAGGGGGATGTGGCATCCATACAGGTCTACGAGGAAACAGGTGGTGTAAAGCCAGGGGAGCCAGTGGAAGGAACTGGAAGAGCCTTATCTGTTGAACTGGGGCCTGGAATCATTAAATCAATCTATGATGGAATCCAGAGGCCACTGAACCTTATCGAGGAGGTTTCTGGGAACTATATCTCCAGGGGGATCTCTGTTGCACCAATAGACAGGACCAAGAGATGGGCTTTCAAGCCTCTGGTCAGGGAAGGGGATGACCTCATAGAGGGAGACATAATAGGTGAGGTCAAGGAAACCAGGGTCATGGCCCACAAAATCATGGTCCCTCCCGGAGTCAAAGGCAAGGTAACAAATATTGAAGACGGTAAATTCAAGGTCGAGGATACCGTATGCATACTGAAAGACGACAAGAAAGAGCATAAGCTAGGTATGATGCAGATCTGGCCGGTGAGGAGGCCCAGACCCTTCACGGAGAAACTCGACTGTGATGTGCCTCTTATTTCAGGCCAGAGGATATTCGACACCTTTTTCCCCCTAGCTAAGGGAGGTACTGCAGCCATCCCCGGAGGATTCGGCACAGGCAAGACTGTTTCACAACACCAGCTCGCGAAGTGGGTTGATGCCGAAGTTATAGTCTACGTGGGCTGCGGCGAGAGAGGGAACGAGATGACGGAAGTGCTTGAGGAATTCCCTGAGCTAGAGGACCCGAAGCATAACCTCCCATTGATGGAGAGAACGGTGCTTATCGCGAACACCTCCAATATGCCGGTCGCAGCCAGGGAAGCATCAGTGTATACAGGGATAACACTGGGTGAATACTACAGGGATATGGGATACAACACCGCCCTGATGGCTGACTCCACATCCCGGTGGGCTGAGGCCATGAGAGAAATCTCAGGGAGGCTGGAGGAAATGCCGGGTGAAGAGGGTTACCCAGCCTATCTGGCCTCCAGGCTGGCTGAGTTCTATGAACGCTCCGGCAGAGTGAAATGTATCGGAAGTGATAACAGGGTAGGTTCAGTATCAATAATTGGAGCTGTTTCCCCTCCTGGAGGAGACTTCTCGGAGCCAGTAACCCAGAACACCCTGAGAGTAACGCAGGTATTCTGGGCTCTTGACGCGAAACTGGCTGACAGGAGGCATTTCCCGGCAATAAACTGGCTTAGCTCCTACTCACTCTACAGTGACATATTAGCTGACTACTTCAACTCAGAGGTGGAAGAGGGATGGATGAGAAACAAGATCAAGACCATGACCATACTCCAGAAGGAATCAGAGCTGGAGGAGATAGTGCAGCTGGTAGGTCCCGATGCTTTACCTGAGAGGGAGAGAGTGGTTCTGGATGTTGCCAGGATGCTGAGAGAGGATTTTCTGCAACAAAACGCGTTCCACGAGGTGGATACATTCTGTCCGCTGAATAAACAGTACAGGATGCTTGAGATAATACTCAGATTCCATGACAAGGCTCTTGCGGCGCTCGAAGGGGGTATGACGCCGGAGGATATATCAAACCTTGATGTAGTCGACGATATAGCCAAAATGAAATACATTCCCAATGAAACCTTCAAGAAGGAATTCAGGAGGATAGAGAAGGCTATAGACGAAAGCCTTGGAGGAGCATAAAATGGCGATAAAGGAATACACCAGCGTTGTGGGAGTTGCAGGTCCGCTGATGACGGTAGATAACGTATCAGGTGTCAGCTACGGAGAGGTTGTTGAGATAATAACCGCTAGAGGAGAGAAACGCACCGGCCAGGTGCTTGATGCAATGACCGATAAAGTGGTTGTCCAGATATTCGAGAGCACCTCAGGGCTGGACACCAAAAACACAAGAGTCAGGTTTCTTGGCGAAACCATGAAGATTCCTGTCTCAGAGGATGTCCTGGGGAGGATATTCGACGGAGCTGGGAGACCAATAGACGGCAAAGGCGAGCCTGTTCCAGAGGATAGAAGGGATATTGAAGGTGAGCCAATGAACCCCTACGCCAGAGAGTTCCCGAGGGATGTTATACAGACAGGTATTTCGGCTATAGACGGTATGAACACACTTGTCAGAGGGCAGAAACTACCTATCTTCTCAGGCGCAGGGTTGCCGCACAACGAGCTGGCAGCACAGATTGCCCGACAGGTCAGTGTCTCAGGGGAGGATGAGGATTTCGCCGTGGTTTTCGCTGCTATGGGAATCACAGCAGGAGAGGCATCATTCTTCAGGAAAGACTTCAAGAGAACAGGTGCCCTGGAAAGAATTGTTTCATTCATTAACCTCGCTGATGACCCCACCATAGAGAGGATTATTACACCAAGAATTGCCTTAACTACAGCTGAATTCCTGGCATTTGACAAAAACATGCACGTTCTCGTAATACTTACCGACTTGACCAACTACTGCGAGGCATTGAGGGAGATTTCAGCCGCTAAAGAGGAAGTCCCCGGGAGGAGGGGATATCCAGGTTACCTTTACACTGATCTATCCACACTCTATGAGCGTGCTGGAAGAATAAAAGGTAGAAAGGGTACAATAACCCAGATACCTATTCTCTCCATGCCAGGAGATGATATGACACACCCCATACCAGACCTCACAGGTTACATTACGGAGGGGCAGATTGTATTATCCAGGCAGTTACACAGGAAAGAGATTTATCCCCCAATTGACGTACTACCATGCCTGTCCAGGCTTATGAACCAAGGTATCGGCCCTGAAAGAACCAGGGAGGATCACTCTGATGTATCAAACCAGCTTTATGCAGGATATGCTGAGGGACGTGACCTGAGGGATCTGGTAGCTGTTGTAGGTGAAGAGGCCCTAACAGAGAGAGACAAAAAGTTCCTTGAGTTCGCTGAACGCTTCGAATCAGAGTTCGTTAACCAGGGATTGAACGATAACAGGACAATCAACGACACCCTCGAGCTTGGATGGGAGCTTTTATCTATCCTGGACGAGAGAGACCTGAAGAGGATTGACCCCAGATATATAGAGAAATATCATCCAGACCACAAGGTTTCTTGAAGAAACAAAAAATGGCAGATATTATTGAGGGAATCCATCCAACCCGAATGGAGCTGCTGGAGATAAACAAGAAGGTAGGTCTTGCTGTTAAGGGACATAAACTCCTGAAGGAGAAGAGGGATACCCTGATGACTGAATTTCTTGGCGTGATAAAGGAAGCTAAGGGTTTAAGGAGCGAGGTCATAGAATCCATGAACAAGGCCTACAGCGACCTGATAGCAGCAGAAGCAGTGATGAGTTCATCTGACGTGCAGTCTATAGCCAACTCCATCCCGGAATCCAAGAGAGTGGATATCACCCTAAAAAACGTTATGGGTGTGAGGATCCCCCAGATGAATCTGGAATCAAGTCAGGAAGCTGCAGCGAGCTGGGAATACCGGACACCCATGTCCACAGCTAAAATAGATGACTCCGTGGAGTCGTTTAACGCTGTCTTGGAGAAGCTGGTTAAGCTGGTGGAGGTGGAGGAAACCATTCTAAGGCTTGGTGAGGAAATCAAGAAAACCAAGAGGCGGGTTAATTCATTAGAGCATAGAATGATTCCCCGCCTCGAAGCCACTCAGTTCTACATAAATATGCGTCTTGAGGAGATGGAGAGGGAGAACTTCTCCAGCCTTAAGGCAGTGAAGAGAAAGAAGGAGAGGGAAAGGAAACAACATGGAAGTTGTATGCCTTAACTGTTTCCTGCGAATAATTTCTCAGCTTCAGTTCAAGATTAAGTTTTTTTTTAAATATTTTAGCTGTGTTTAATAATTCAGTTTAGCGGTTATTATCCGGTATCGCAGCCAGATATCTCCGCTTCCTTGTCTGTTTTTTCACAGACTCAGCAGCATATTGTAAAGCATAAACTTCCTTCTGACTTCCAGCATCATCTCCTTAACTGATGTTGCTCTCACAGTTTCAGCAAATTCCTTTGGAATTCTATCTCAGTGAAAGTTCCTGAATTTCACGTCCCTTAATTAGTTAGCCTGCATTCAATCCGCAGTCATCTCCCGGGACATGAGTTTTTTTTAACACCTAATCCCATAAACAAACCACAGGAAATAGAGAGTTGTTATATTCAGCTACAAGTCCGCCTCTTTCAAGAGATTTGTGCTAACTCATGAGATTACTTACACTTCTTTAAAGTATACGTCTGCAGGCGTTAAATAATCTAACGCCTGATGCGGGCGTTCGTAATTGTAGTGATATATGTACTTTTGATGGTCTGGGTATCGCCATGCTTCTCGCTCGTATGAACCGTTGAATCGTTCCACCTTACCTATTGTTGTGGGTCTTCTCTTGCTTGCTACGGTGTGTTGTGTCTCCTCTCGTTCTAGGTACTTAGTGAACCTGGTTTTGCCACCTTCCTGCCAGGTGTAGAACTGCACACCCGGGTCAGTGAGTATCTGCTGAGGTTTGTCGTACTTGCTCATAGCTTGTTTTAGGACATCCAATGCATTCTCAGTGTTTGCGTTAGCAAACACATCACTTGCAGGTATGAACCTGCTGTAGTCATCCAGGTAGGTGATCATCCACTCATCGTCTCTTGTAGGTTTCCAGTCAGTTTGCCACATCTGGTTTGGTTCAGTGCGACAGAAACGCTTCTTACCCACCGCCCTTCTGGGCTTTCTCAAAGGTTTGTTCAAACCAGCTTGAGAGATGATCCGGTAGATTGTGTTATGGCCAACAGGCTTAATGCCCTCTGGGTTTTCCCGATTCAGGTAATCTTCGATCCGGCAGGGACCCCAACCCTTATCTTCACGTAGTTGGGTTATGTAATCTACTGTCTCTTGCGGCGTACGATGGATGGTGTGAGGTTTATGGGATTTTATTCCCAGACCATCCCATCCCTCACGCTGGAACCTACACCAATAACGATAGAAGGTATCTCTACTAATCCCTGCCTGCTGGCAGATAAAAACGACGCTTGCACCCTGCAAGCGACGCTTAATAATCCAAAACCTTTTGTTTACTGAAAGCTTCATACTATCCCACCCCATACTTATTTACACCCAAAATCAAAAGTGTAAGCAA
>JAOZNG010000248.1 GCA_029933895.1 archaeon | reverse complement strand
GGCCACCTCCGCTGCGGGGACCTCGTAGACCTCCTCCTCCACAGCCTCCGCTGCGGCCTCCTCCGCCTCGGGGGCGGCAGCCTCCTCTTCCACAACCTCCTCACCGTAGAGCTCCTCAGCGCCTCCCACCTCAGCCTCTTCCGCAGCCTCCTCCTCCGCAGGCGGGATCACCTCCTCCTCAACAGGTCCCCTGCCCTTTATTACGAAGAAGTATGCCAGTATCACAACGATTATTATTATCAGAACCACCACGATCCACCAGGGGAACTTCTTCTCCTTCTCCGGATGGGAGGTGGGGTCCAGTGGATCCGTTCCCTTCTTTATCTCCTCCTTGTCGCTCCAGCCGTCGTTATCGTCGTCGGAGTCCTCGAAGTCGTACTTTCCATCCATATCAGTGTCCCTGACTGTGGGCACCTCCTCCGTGTGGAGCCCCGTGAAGCGGTTCGTATCAACCTCAGTGGTGATTGTCTGGTCAGAGGCGCTAAGAACCGTGTGCTTCACTATGGTGAGGTCGTACACCGTGTCCACACCTCCAAGGGATTCCACCACAATCTCCACATCCTCTCCCAGGACCACGTAGGTCCTCTCCTCAGCCGTCTCCTTCAAGAGCACGTAGGAGAGGAAGGCATCTCCGGGAGCACGCGTTCCACCCCCTCCGATCGGAGTGTATTCTCGGAAAGAGACGCTCACGTCTGCCCCTTTCACCGTGATGTACTGAAAGACGTCTCCCACCCCTATTGAAAGGACCGGATAGCTCTCACTGTACTCCGCCCCACCCTTCTCGGTCTTGGAGTCCGAGACCTTCACAGTCATTGCACCTATCGTTGATGTCTCAGGAGCCGTGACAGTGATGGCGAACTGGGCGCTCTGGGTGTAGTCCAGAGCATCGTCATACTTGGAGGAGATGTCGTAGTAGAAACCCCCACCGGTCTGGTTCACCCCGGGGAAATCTGAGACCGCAACGAATCTTATCATGCTTCCCACGATCTCGGCGTTCCAGTCGGTGTTTTCACCGCTCTCAGTCTCCACATCCGGGGTTCCCCCGTTGATGCTGAAGGCCGAAGGGAGGGTTGCCACCACTGTGTCTATGTCGTCGTTCATATCGTTGTTGGAAACCTCCACTTGAAAGGTGTAGGAGGATCCCCTAGCCATGACGAAGCCCGTATCCTCCGTCATGGGATTTCCGTTCAGGGTAGCAGATGTCGTTGTGGTTATGCTCACCTCGTTCTCCCCATAGGAGCCACCCCACATCTCGCCGTGGGCTGGGTCCTCAAGGGCAATATA
>JAOZNG010000097.1 GCA_029933895.1 archaeon | reverse complement strand
CGAGTTGCTCTACTGAAGTATCATCCTGGCTTGAATCCAGGGATAGTGGATTCCTTGGTGGATTCAGGTCACAGAGGCATTGTCTTGGAGGGAACTGGTTTAGGCCATACCTCCGGGGTGTTGTTTGATTCGATTAAATCAGCTATAGACTCCGGGTTGGTTGTTTGCATGACCTCCCAGACCCTCTATGGCAGGGTTAACATGAATGTTTACGCCACCGGCAGGGTGCTGTTGGATTACGGGGTGATACCCTGCCAGGATATGTTGCCTGAGACTGCCCTGGTTAAGCTGATGTGGGTTCTAGGCCACACAAGAAACAGGAAGAAAGCAGGTGAGATGATGTTAACCAATTACGCGGGGGAAATCTCTGAGAGAAGTGGAATAGATGATGATTTATCTGTTCCTGAATCCTAGCTCTTGACCTGTTCCTCCTGCAATAAAGCACGGGTTCCTGCATATCTGCCGGGGTCTTTGCATGCGTCTCTTTCATGTATCCTGGATTCATCCCCCCCAGCAATAAACAGAAACCCTTTTTAAATAATAAATACGTTATACATCAATACTATAGAGTATACAACAAGGGAGGTGAATACTATGGTTTGGGGTAAACGCAGGAGAAGCCTGTGGGATGAGATGAAGCGGATGCAGGACGAGATGGACTCATTCTTCGACCGCGTCCTGCAGAGAGGTCCATGGTTTGAAGCAGATATCGGATTCCCGATGTTAAGCGGTGGGGAGTCAGGGGATCTGAGCAACTACAGGCAGCCTCTAGCGGACATGTGGGAGACAGATGATGAGATAGTGACTGTCTTGGAGATTCCTGGAGCTGACAAGGAAGACATCAAGATAAACGCCACAGAAGACGGGGTGGAGGTGAAGGTGGAGAAGAAAGAGGAGCACGAGGAGGGAGACAAGAAAGGCAGCTACAAGCTCGAGCGAAGCTACAGCGGATTCTATCGATATTTCTCTCTTCCAGAGGGCTCGGATGTTGAGAAGATAGATGCCAGCTACAGGAACGGTGTGCTGGAGCTACATATACCAAAAACAGGGAAAGCCAAAAAGAAGGTTAAAAAAATCGAGGTCAAATAACACATCTTTTTTTCCCTCCTTCTTTTTTCCCCATCTAGAGGAAGAACATTATTCTGCAGTACATGAAGAACACGTAGAGGATTATCAGTATCGAGGATTCTTTCCTGTTGAGGTTAAGGTGATTAAACAACAGCAACAGAGCAACCAGTGTGGCCATAGCCCAGTACACGAAGTCGAATGCCAACACAGAGTCACTTACGTTCACTCCTCCTATTGAGGCACCTAATCCGAAGGAAAACAGGGGATCTGTTATGTTACTCCCCATCAGATTTCCCAGGGAGAGGCTTCCCGCCTTCTTGCTCACAGCCTTAACTGTCACGCTAAGCTCTGGTATGCTTGTCCCGAAACCGATAAATAACCCGATTAATGATTCTGTTATATCCACCTCCTCAACCAGCAAGACCCCGTTGTCTACTATGGCATTAGCGGAACATACCACAATCAAGACACCAAATAATATGAGAACAGTCTTCCAGATTATGTTCTTCTTCGGCTCCCTGCTTGCCCTGAATTTACCCCAAACCCTTTCCTGGATAAGCAGCAGACCGATGTAGGTCAGGTATACCAGCACAAGAATCATTCCCTCCTCCCTGGAAACCCTGGTGTCGATGCAGGCCAGATACATCAGCAGGAGGGCTATGAACATCATAATCCCATCCCTCCTCAGGGATCTTTTTGTTGTCGTCAGCGTTGCCATGAATCCGGCGATGCCTAGGATTATGGTTATCTGGCTTAACTCGCTCCCGATGATGTTACCCACAGCAAGACCGGAGGCGTCTCTTCCTGCGGCGGTGCTGAATCCTGCAGCTAGATTTGTTGATATCTCGGGCAGGGAGGTTCCTATGGATGTGATGGTTAAGCCCACTATAAGCTCCGATACCCCGAGGTTTTTGGCTATGTCTCTGGCGTTGTCTACCACTATATCGCTTCCAAACCAGAGCCCCAAGAGCCCTAAAATTATGAAGGCTGCCTCCACTAAAACCATTTATTCTCTAAGCTCATCCCTCAACCTCCTTTCTCCCTTTCTCCAGCTCGGCTACCTGCTCAGGGTCTCTTTTCAGCAGGAGGGTCTGGAATTCCCCCACGTGGGTTTTCTCTTCCCTGGCCACATCGAGGAGTATCTCCTTCAGGTCTTCGTCCTCTGTCATAGCAGCCATCTCCTCGTAGAGGTTCACGGCGTCTAGTTCTGCTATGATAGCAACCCTCAGTATCTCTTTATCTATGTGTTCTTTTTTGATTTTCCCCATGTTTATTGGTATTCTTGAAAGCATTTAGATCACCATGTAATTAATGGGAGAGAGGTTATTTATCTCTCTGGGGGGGGTGAACGGAGTTAGCTGTATATGTTGTGTTACTGGGGCGTGATAGCATCAAGTGACTGACAGTGAGCGAGGGTCTCTTGGGGAGGGTTGCCGGTGTATCACTGTTGTCTGCGCTCAAATAACAATTAATCACCTCCTCCATCAAACAACTATGGGTTTCGGATAATGCGTAATCAACTGCGGGGCTTTAGTCCCTGATTTCCCCAGGATTTTTTTAACTTCTTCAATGAACTCCCTGAATTTCTCTTTATTGGCTGTGATCTCGTGGTTTCTGGGGTAATCCTCCACCAAAAGTTTTTTGAATTCATGTCCAGCTGCGTTCATGTTTATCATCTCGACTATGTAATAATCCACAAAACCACGAGACTCTGCAATCAGCGGCTCTAAGTCAACTAGGCCAGGGATTACTGGACTTATAAAGCCGTATGTTGGGATGTTGTTTTTTTTCAAGATTCTTAGGGCTCGTAGTCGCGCTTCGTTGCTTGGCGGGTTCGGCTCAAACAACTCTTTTTCTCTTCCCTTAAAGGTGTTAATCGTCAGCCCAACATTAATTGCCTTAAATTCCTTAAATAGGTCAATGTCTCTTAGCACGAGGTCGGATTTCGTCAGAATATCCAGTCTCGTGTGCTTGTCCATGTTCTCTAATACCTGTCGCGTTAGTTCCAGTTTTTTCTCAACTGGCTGGTATGGGTCGGAAACAGAGGACATAGCAACTTTTCCGTTAACGATTTCCTTCACTAACTCTGGGGCGTTCATCTTCGCCTCTATCCAGGAGCCCCATTTACCGTGTTTCTTCCATCTGCACATGAATTTCGCATAGCAGTAGGTGCATGCATGTTCACAGCCAACGTATTGGTTTATCACATAATCTATGCCGGGAATTCGTGTTCGTGTATAGATCCGCCTAGCTGAGGTTTTTATTAATTCAATCATCTTCTTACCTTGAAGGAAAAAAACCCTGGATGCCTGGGTTTTGAGATTATCTCTTTCTCAATCCCTTAAATGAATGAGCAATAACTTTCCAGTGCTGGATGACGTGTATAGTGATGAGAACGAAAAAGATTGGTTGAATAACCTTTGTGGAAGATGGATTAATAAATTTTGATGCTATCATTAAAGTAAATATCATCACCAGCAGCCAATCCACAACTAAGATGCTTTTCCTCATTAATTATTACATTAAGAATTCTTTTTATTTAATAAATTTTTCTTTTTTGCCCACCGAAGCCCAATTGAATATAACCTATTATACATCTATTATATATTAATTCGAAGAAAAAACAGGAATATTAAAGAAAAAGAGTTCATCCCTATCAGTGAGCTTAAGTATCAGTTTGTATCCGCTTATTTCTTTCCTCTGGTGTCTCATTAAATAATGTGGCAGTACATAAGATAATACATTCTCTGATTATCACCTATTCAGGTGTTTATTTGGGGTGTTTGTATGTTTGATGGATTCAATATAGCTGGTTTACTTGGTAGATTTTTTTACCTGTATTTTTTCATAGTGTTTCCTGCGCACATAGTATTCGAATCACTTTTGTTGCTGCGCGCTCTTAGATCCAAGCGGTTCGAAGTCAAGTCCAGGGATGCTGTAGGCAGCTGGTTGATTACTTCAATTGGCATGTTATTCCCTCTACTTTTTATCATATTTTTTGTGGACGAGGGTTATTTTGTAGTCTTTGCAATACTATTTTTTGCTTTAAACCTCATAGGCTCGTTTATCGCTCGATTGGATAGCATCAGGGACATCCGATTAGTTGATTCATCTAATTATTGGCTGGCGGGTGAGGCTTTCAGATATATTCTCTTGAATGTAATCGGGGTGGAGATTTATGTCACCTATATGCTGATACTCGTTAGGGCTGAGAATTTCATATTATACCTCCTTGCTTTGTTTGTTTTCTCCATTCCTTCATATCATAAAGAGGGTAGGATTCAGGAGGCTCTGCGGATACTGTTGACACATGATTTCATCAACAGCGTCTATTGGGGGGCTAGCTTCGTGATTATTCGAAGGGAATCTATTTTGTATAAGCTCAGGATCCTGATGGTTTCTGGGTTCTTTATAGCAACAGCATCGTTTCTACTGCTTTTGGTACCAGATAGTGACCCGATTTTTGACTCAATTGCTGGATGGGGTGCGATGAATTATCCCTTCGAGATTTTTATTAGCGCGCTGGTGTATTCTTTAGCATATTATTTTTTTAAGAAACGATTTGAATCTTCTGATCGGGGGGAGGGTGGGAATCCTATTCCACTCTAAAAGAAGCTGTTAAATAACCTAGTTGATGAGGATTTATGAGCTTATCTCTAGATGTAAAAAAAGAGAAAAAAGCTCGCCCCGATCGGGATTCGAACCCGAGTCGCAAGCTCGACAGGCTCACATGATAGTCCACTACACTATCGGGGCAATAAACTGATTATAGGGCTACTATTAGGGTGTTGGTGTCTTTGACTCCCTTGATTTTCCTTATCTTATTAGTTTTGGGAATAAAATAGACAAAAGAAGATGTTGAGTTGATTATGATGCAAGAGAAAACAAACTATCCCGCTGGAACCATGAATCCAAGATTTTTTGAGAAGTTTAGATACAATCACGAAGATATTTTCGCTGTTGTGTGTGCGGCAACTTTT
>JAOZNG010000096.1 GCA_029933895.1 archaeon | reverse complement strand
TTTTGTTAAGAAACCATCATAAGGACCTCCACCATAGCTTGTAGAGAGCGCATTATAGGTCGTTGGAAATGATGAGGAGGCTGTGGTCCCAGCAATGTATGCAAATTTTCGATCGTCTACAGCAAATCCCAAATTTGTCATTCCAAAGTCATCTGCGGGTCCACCGAGGAAGGTACCATATAGAAGCCGTGTACCTGAAGAATTTATCTTCAGAACAAGAAGGAAGTCATCCCAGGAACCGTTGTAGTTCACGCTGTATGATCCCGGAACGACAGGGAGGTCCCATGACCTAGTTCGCCCCCCAATGTAAATTGTATTATTTTCACCTAAAATTATACTCGCTCCAAAATCATCCGCAGAGCCTCCTATATATGTGGAGTACTCTATTTTAGTTAGATTTCGATTGAATATAACCACTATTATGTCGCTATTGCCGTTGGCAGTTCTGTCAAATGCATTTGTAGTCACGGGTATGTTATTTGACGAAGCACGACCAATAATATATAATTTAGAAGTTTTATCGAGTTTCATGTCAATAAAAGAATCTGTGCTGCTGCCTCCAAAGAAAGTGGAAGATTCGATAATTGACAAGTTGTAAGGTACCGCTGCAAGAAATGTATCATATGTTCCTCCATTGTAAGTAGTGTCATATCCCCCAACTATAGGGAAGTTCGAAGAGGATGTGGGACCACCCACCAGGACTGTCTTGTTCTTCTCATCTAGGGCAATACAATAAATGAAATCATCATTGGTTCCACCGAGGTATGTACAGGACACTAGGCGGGAACCTGTCTGGTTAAAAATAGCTATGTATGCGTCCTTCCCACCAGAGCGTGTTGTTGAATATGCTCCAGCTGTAGTTGGAAAGTTAGAAGAATAAGTCTCCCCACCAACAAAGATATAGCCTGTCTCATTTACACTTAAAACTTCTCCATAATCGTGATTGCTCCCACCCAGATATGTTGAGAACATCAATGCTGACCCATTATGGTTAAGCTTTAACACAAATGCATCCAGATATCCATATCGCCCGTTAAAGGTTCTATCATAAGCATTTGAAGTTGTAGGAAAATTTGATGAATAAGTCCATCCAGTTACATAAACATTGTGTGAGCTGTCAACCGCGATATACCTCGCATAATCATCAAGTGTACCACCTATATATGTTGAATATATAAGTTGCATCGTTGTTCGGTTAAAAGCCATAACAAATACATCAAAACCTCCGCTATTACTCCGCGAATATGATTCATTAGTTGTTGGAAAATTATAAGACTTAGTAAAACCCCCCACATATAGCCTATCTTCCATTAATGCAATTTTTTGAATTCTATCGTCTGATATTCCGCCAAGAAAAGTAGAGTATATTAAAGGATCTATCACAAGATCACGATTCTCATCATAATTTCCAACTTCAAATCCAACAACGCCCTCTGAAAGAAGTTTCCAAGAGGCTTTTACAGTTTCTGGCCTACCTGGTTGATAGGCAAAAGGTTTTGCTTCATAAACCCCATATCTCGATGAAAGATAAAGTAAACCCTCTTTGGTTATAATAGGCCTCACACCTACATATCTCAATCTTATATCCTCTGGTGATCCGCCGGGATGTATTATAAAGTCGTACTTTATCCCACTATTGCTTATATAATATTTTAAATCAATATTTTCATAGATGTTATAATAAGTGAGTGAAGAATAGCATCTAGCATTTGTAACCCATCTGTTTTTGTCTGAAGTTAAGAAGAAATTAAATCTCCCCGGTTTTCGGTCGGTTCCTACTGGAAGGATATCTTTACTATTTACAAAATAAACTTTGTAGCTAAGTTCATTATTTTTCTCATCATGGACATTGTAAACAATACCACCTTTTAAAAAGAATATAGAAAGATTTGGCATGTTGAGATAATAGAGTATATTCAGGTCTTTTTGACCTTTGTTTTCAATTATAATCCCATCAGTAACAGAGTTTATATCGCTTATAATATCCAGTGTATCTTGTGTCGGTTGCTGAGGAGTAACAGTAGACTTGGCGGCCTGTCCAAACTGAGGTGCTTCTAACCAAATAAAAGGCAGGAACAGTATGGAAATCAGAGCAATCAAGACCTTATCACGACGGCTTCTTTTCATAAAGACCACCGTGTTGCATGTATATGTGGTTTCAATATTTAGGCTTTTTGTTTAGCCCTTCCTTACTACTTTTGGCGGTGTAGAGCAGATTAACTTCACCGAGCCAGGCATTATTTGTCACCTCAATTCAACTCATAACGACAAGGAAATAAGCTCCAACACCTCTCTAGCAGCCTGTTTTCCGAAAAGTACTTAAGATGGTATATCCTCCTCTTCAAACATGTCGCTTGTGCCGATAAAACACATGCAAAACCAGGGGGAAGGTAATACATGCGAAAGGTCTTTCAAAATTCCAAAATTCACTCCTTTAATTGTTTTCGACTGAAGATAGGAGGAGCGGCTAATGACCGACCAGCCCAACTTTATATTTGTGGTCATTGACACACTTCGGAAAGATTATGCTAAACCAATTGAAGAACTTCTTAAAGAGTTTGATTTTATTACCTACGATAGGGCCATAGCGCCGTCTCCATGGACCTCTCCGAGCCATGCCTCAATGTTTACAGGATTGTACCCGTTAGAACATGGAACTCACGAAACTAGAAGTAGGAAGGATTGGGATGTGCGGTTCAAAGGAGATAATATTTTAATTTCTCATTTGAAAGATCTAGGTTACACTACATTTTTAATCAGCGCAAACCCCCATATTACCCCTAGATTTGGATTCAAAGGTTTTGATCACTTTTTCGATTCATGGAATGGTCCTACACATATAAGTGTGTTAAAGAGTAATGAAGAAAAAAGAGTTTTCGACCTTTTGAAAAAGAATGATTTCTCTAGAAGAGAGACAGCATTAGAACTTTTAAGAATGAGGAACTACGAATTATTTGTCAAAACAATATTCCATCATATTACCCGGAAAGTACTAGATAAACCCTATCAATATGTGTCCAGCAGGCTTAGAGGCTATCCCATGGATAAAGGTATAGAGAACGCTACCGAATACATTAAAAACTCTAGAAAGATTATGAGAAGCCCATTTTTCCTTTTCATAAACTTGATGGAAGTACATGAGCCATATTATTGGGGGGAAAACTCTCACAATGCGCTTTTAGAGAATTTAAAAACTAATGCATCAATATCTCCTAACCTTTTAAAGAAATGGAAAGAGTTATATCCAAAAGAAGTTGAATATGTTTGTAAGAAGCTTAAGTCATTTATTAATGTTTTAAAAGAGCAAAATATTTTCGATAACACATTAATCATAGTTACAAGCGACCATGGTCAGTTGCTTGGAGAACACGGACGTATAAGCCATGGAACATTTCTATACGATGAGCTGCTAAATGTGCCTCTTCTGATAAAATATCCTGCTGGCTGTAATACCAAAATCAGTCCTATCAAAACTGAATATATAAGCATAAAACAGCTTGCTCCTTTTATTATTAATATTGCCGAAGGAAAATCGCCAAAGAAGGATATTTTGTACTCTCGTGTAGTATTCTCAGAAAGTTACGGTATTCAGAACCAATATGAAGAGCCAAAAACTGCTTTAGAAAAAAAGAATATCATACATCTTGAAAAATATCGGATTGCAATATTTTATAAAAGTTATAAGGGGGTGTTTAACGTTAATGATTGGAGATTTGAGGAGGTTGTATCTTATGAATCCAGTGTGGAGATTTCTAATAATATTAGAGAGAAATTAGAGGAGGAGGTAATAAAGTTTTTAAAGACTAATCTTATCCTAAAGAAACTTAGAGGACAGATATAACAAGTGCTATAGAACTCTATATTCTCGAAGGAATGTTGTTTTTATCACGTGTAAACAATTTCTTTATAAACTCCATATATTTCTTCTATTTCTAGAGACCCATCGTCTATTCATCCTGTAGGGAAAGTGGGGAAGTACAACATTTAATCCCATCCTAGATACGTCAATTACCGTTGCTGTAACAATAATTGAAGGTGGACCGGGCGGGATTTGATTAGGAAGACTCCTTCGCTTGGAGTCGCCACATACGGACTCTTCCAACCTGTGCGGTTTCATCGTTTCTAATACCTTTTAGAAACCGCACAGACCCAAGGTTCAAATCCCGCCCTCGGTACGTTAATTACCGTTGCTGTAACAATAATTGAAGGTGGACCGGGCGGGACTTGAACCCTGACGGGTTCGGAGCCAATTTCTTTATATACTCCTAAATCTTTCACCCTCTCATGCCTCAAAAGAAAAAATACTCCTCCCTCCTCAATAACAAAAACATCTCCAGATGGTACCATAACATCTCCAGAGGCTCCAAAACCACCGCCGACGTCTACCTCAGAAGATTGGGCTCCTTCTGCAACTCCCTCAACACTACACCCTCCAAACTCATCAATATGGACCCCCAAACACTCTATAACCTCATCCTCGACTACATCACCTCTATGGAAAAACAAAACTACACCGGAAGCTACATCCAGTCCTCTATCAAGGCAGTCAAATCCTGGCTCTCCCATAACAATATCCATATCATCAACAAAATCAAAATCAAAGGCGCCTACGACGCTCCTACAATCCAGAACGAAAGAGTGCCCACTCAGGATGAACTGAGACGCATCTTCCTTTCTGCAGACAAAAAAGCCAGAGCCGTCGTCGTCCTCATGGCTCACTCAGGTCTCAGACCCCAATCCCTCGGTAACTACAACGGCACCGATGGACTCAGAATAAAAGACTTCCCAGAGATGAAAATATATGAGGACGAAATCTCTTTCGAAAAAATCCCTACTATGGTAATAGTCCGGAAGGAGCTCAGCAAAGCTCGGTTCCAATACTTTACATTCCTCAGCGAAGAGGGCTGTTCTTACCTGAAAGACTACCTGGAAGAGAGAATGCGAAAGGGCGAGAAATTGCACCCCGACTCTCCCATTATCACTCCCAAAGTCCACAGAAAACCCTTCATACGGACCGTTAACATCGGTGACGCTGCAAGAGGGGCGATT
>JAOZNG010000007.1:3297-17871 GCA_029933895.1 archaeon | reverse complement strand
ATATTACTACGTCAGCAGGATACGGCAAACTCGAAGAAAGTAAATGAATGCCTGACATAGCAGCTTTGCCTTCTCTGTCTAACAAGACGGGTAAGTTCATACCACGCCCTTCAGGATGTGGTTGTTGGTTTTTAATAGTTGGACATGGAATATTATTCATGAGAGATGAAATAAGTATTTATTTCAACTGACAGAAGAAGATACTCGATACTTTGCCATGAAGGTAATCGAGTGTGAACTATCCGGGGATGAAGGGGGGATACATAAGGAAAGGCTTGGAATTCGGATTGAAGTGTTGGGAAAGTGTTATGATCACAGCAATTGAGGAGATTGCTGATGGGAGATAGCTGCATAGCTTTTCATTTCCGATTGCTTGACAGGGATGGGATGGCTTGTGTTCATTCATCCAGACACTTAATATAATGCTTAGTCGACCAATCTCTGAGAAGGCGGGCGGGATTATTTTCAGGCAGACAGGAATAGACGCCAGGTCTCAGAGTTTAAATGAATTCATCCCCACTACACTGGAAACAGGTGATGTAGATGCATGAGTACGGCGTGGCAAAGGATATATTGGATAATATCCTAGAGGAGGCTAGGAAACACAACGCCCGGGTGGTGAAGGAGGTGGTTTTGGATGTTGGGTCGTTGACCATGCTGAATCCCGAGCAGCTGTTGTTCTGTCTACAGGCGGTATCAGGGGACACTATAGCAGAAAATATGAAGATTAATCTGAATATGCTACCCATAAAAATAAAATGCGGTAACGGACATGTATCGGAGATAAAAGATTCTATGGGGGGTGATGTATTCAGATTTGTTACTGCACTTGAATGTCCTGTCTGCGGAGAAAGGGCAGGAGTCATCAGTGGAAGAGAGCTTATATTGAAGGAGATAACAGCCGAGTAAGTGATGGATTAAAATGCATGACATAAGTGTGGGCAGGGATATACTGGAGATAAACAGGAGTCTGGCGTTAAGGAATAGAGAGTTTTTCGACGAAAAAAATATTTTTTCTGTGAATATCATGGGGGCTGTGGGCTCAGGCAAGACCTCATTGATCGAAATCCTTTGCAGAAAACTGGGGGACTTTAGGGTAGGGGTCATTGCAGGTGATGTGGTAAGCGACATAGACACTGGAAGGTTGATGCAGATGGATATACCTGTTGCCGGTATAAACACCGGAAAAGAATGTCACCTAGATGCTCACCTAATCGAGCATGCCCTGCAGAAGCTTCCCTTGGATGAAGTAGATATCGTTTTCATCGAAAATGTTGGCAACCTCATCTGCCCCGTGGATTTTGATTTAGGCGCCCATAGGAGGGTGGTTGTTGTCAGTGTAAGCGAGGGAGACGATACCGTGGAGAAGCACCCTATGATTTTCGCTACAGCTGATGCAGCAATAATAAATAAAATAGATATTGCCGAGGCTGTTGAAGCTGATTACAGGAAGATGGTTGATGATGCAGGAAGGATTAATCCTCGATTAAATGTTTGCCCGGTGAGCATCAAGAAAGATTCGGGCGTGGATGAATTCGTCAGGTGGTTGAAGAATGAGAGAGGATAAAATCAAGCTGATACATGGGGGGGGCGGGGAAGCGATGGAGGAACTCCTCTCCGAACTACTACCCCTCGTATCAAAAAAGAATACTCTTGGAGGTACTGGTCTCAAGGAGCTGGACGACTCGGCGGTGATCAGGTTGGAGGATAGAAACCTGGTTTTCACCACAGATTCATACACAGTGAAACCGATGTTCTTCCCAGGAGGAGATATCGGGAAACTCGCCTTCTCAGGCACAATCAATGATCTTGCGGTTATGGGCGCCAGACCGTTTGCTGTCTCCACAGCGTTCATCATCGGCGAAGGTTTGTTGATCACTGACCTGAAAAGGATCATGGAATCCATAAACAGCGTATCTATGGAGACGGATACGCCCGTGGTCACAGGAGACACCAAGGTTGTTGAGGAAGACATTGGTTTGATAATAAACACATCAGGTATAGGTATTGCAGAGAGAGTAATACAGGACTCCGGGCTTGAGGTGGGAGATAAGATAATCATAAACGGCAAAGTAGGAGACCACGGGATTGCTGTATTAGCTAAGCGCGAGGGAATTGAATTCAAGACAAAATTGAGGTCTGACTGTGCGCCTCTATGGTCGCTTGTAGAAGACATACTTTGTTACGAAATAACTACTATGAAGGACCCTACCCGTGGGGGTTTGGCTAACGCATTGAATGAGTTGGCCGGGAAATCAAAGAAAGGCGTTCTGGTTTACGAGGAGAGAATACCTGTCAGGGATGGTGTGAGAGCAGCCTCCGATATGCTGGGCATAGACCCGCTAACTGTTGCGAATGAGGGTAAATTGGTTATAGGTGTGAGAGGGGAGGATGCGGAGGATGTATTGAAGGAGTTGAAGAGGAATAAATTAGGGAGAGATGCTGAAGTAATTGGCGAAGTTGTGAAAGGGAAAAGCATGGTCGTACTTGAAACCGTTATCGGTGGAAAAAGGATTCTTGAAAAACCTTTAGGCGACCCAATCCCCCGCATCTGTTAGTTAGTTGTTAGGCCGCTCTGTCGAAGGTGTTTATCGCCACAAAACTGAATAAATATAAGAAATCAGGGCAACTTGAGATGCTTTGTTGCACAAGTATTGGTCACCCTTACATATATACTGGTTACTTTTCCTTATGATTACGTACCCTCTTGCCTAAGTGCTCTTTAATGCAGTCAATCTTTGCTCCTATCCCAAAGACAGCCATCTTTTTTTCTATAGAGCACCTCAATATAATCTTTGTCCTGGTTGCCTTTGAGAGCTTTATGAATTGGGCTGTGTTAAGTTTTTCTAGCAGTATTTCTCTGAAGTCCATCTTGGAGGTGCGTGGTTTTTATTTATCGTGTGTTTTTCATGTTTACCTGCTTCTAAATAGTCAAGATGGTTTCACCGACTTTGTAATAAAAAGAAAAAAAAACAAGGGAAATGAACTCCATTATTGGTCCATTATCGGCGAAGGCAGAGCAGGAGCCTCCACTATCTGTTGCTCCAGAGCCCGTGAATGTTGCAGTATTCCCTGGCGGATACCCTGCTGGCTTCGATACAGAATAGGGCTTCTGGTTTATCTCCTGCTTTCAGATGCCTCCTGTATATCCTGTCGTCAGCCAGCAACTCGATCAGGGTGATATGGTGGTTCTCTTCCATGGGGTGCGGGGTGGAGCCTACCTTAACCCTGAAACCATCGCTTGTTCCCTCTGTTACCGGGACATGTTTTTCAAGACCCTCATCCCCTGTATGAGCCTCAAGCAATTCCATCAGCTGGCTGCAGCATACCAGCTCCCCAGCACCTGAACGCAGCACCTCGACAATGTTCCCACAGACGTTGCACCTGTAGATCTGGTTTAATTCAGTCATCTTAGGGGTTATATGGTTTTCTGGGGTTAAAAAAAGGGGCTGTGAAGTCCGATAACATATATCCTGTTGTTTTAATAAATACAGCTATTATGGCTTGATCTAGGGATATAGCTTCTCCCTGTTTTACTGATAAGAAACAGCAGAGCAACCAACGTTGAAGTATCGGAGAATCCGGGGGTTAGTGGAACAGCAGTGATGAAGCGGATAAAAAAAGACTGGAGTACAAAGGGGGTGTGAAAGAGTACACTACCAAGGTGGAGCAGAAACAGCTGGGATATCACCTGGATGCATTAGCTGAAATAGACATCCAGACAGAGAGATGCACCCGGATACTGGAGGGACTGAGAAACAGGAAAGAGGTTATGGAGTTACACAGCGCAAGCGATAAACATACTATAACAGCCAGGTGCTGGTTCAGAAATACAGTGGATATGGTGGAATTCACCAGAGAGCTGGAGCAAAAGCAGGGAGTGTTGAAGGTAACACCAGCCATCATAGTAGAGAGGGTTAAAAAGCGCTTCTATTTAAGCACTGAATCAAAGATATATATCGTGCAGGGAGCATGATGCTCTCTGTGGATATATATAGAGGTAATGACGTAAATGACATATGAAAGCAGGGGCGATAGGAAGATGTACTCCATAATCTGCTCGGAGTGTGGGAAAGACGCGGAGGTTCCTTTCAAGCCCGACGGAGACAGACCTGTATACTGCCGGGAATGTTACCAGAAGAAGAAACCTAGAAGGTACTGATTCTAAGAGTCCGAGAAAAAATAGAATAAAGCTCTTATTCTTTTTATTTAACTATAGCTTGCGCTCCACGTAGTCCACCAGTTCCTCCTCAAAACCCTGCGACCTCACCACTGCCTTAAGCTTCTCGGGGTCTTCACCATCCCTCAGCTGTTCCCCGATCCACTCGATCAGCTTCCTTCTCTTCCTTTGTTTCTCCTCAGCCTGTTTATTCTCTTCATGTTTTCTGTAGACGAAAAACGCAGTCACCAATAAAACAGCTGCCGTAAGCAGGTAAAGAAGCAGGTTCCCGCCAGAGGATTCACTTCCTCCAACAGTGGTCAGGGGGGGAGTTGATGTGGTGCTTGTTTCAATAATGCAGTCAGGGTCCAGGTCACTGCAGTCGGGGTCGCATACTCCGTTATAGCCCAGCTGGCATCTCTCATCTTCTATCTCATCAAAACGGTATACAAAAATCGGGTTCCTGTGGAAGACCCAGAGTTCTTCAGCGTTGCCTCCGCAGGGTGCTATTATCTCTGTCTGCCAGTAATCTCTCTCGCCCACGGGCGTTTGAACATAATATGTCTCATAGGAGTGGCTTATCTCTTCAAGCTCATACACCCTGAAATCAACGGGGAGATAGGTTTTATATAACCTTGTGCCGTCTATAGCGTATACCCCGAGAGAGTAATTAGTTACGTCATTGAATGAGTTTCTTTCTGGTGTGGTCTCAAGTTCCACTATCTTGACGTCGGATATCCTTACAGTGTCATTCTTGTATATTGTTAAATCCAGCTGACAGTTTTCTTCTGCAACCACCAACCCTGCGAAGACCATAAAAACCATTAATGCAACATCATATCTCATCTTCTTCCTCTAGAGCTCCTGCTTTGAGGTATCCTGTATCATCATCTGAGGGGAATAACTCCCCTGAATCCGTGACAGCCAGCACCTGCTCTTTTTCCACGCAGTTCATGTATTCCTCTTCTTCAACGGGGGTGCATTCCATATAACTGGGGTTTAAATCGATGCCTTTACCCTCCATCCTGAGCTCTTCACATACGGCTTTATGTACTATGTCCGCGTCTTCGCTTCCGATGTAGATATCCCATAGATAACCCTTCTCTATTGTGAAAGTATCCACCAGCCTGTATACCCCCTCTTCATCGCGGCTTATGATCATCGAGCCGCATTCTGTGTCGCAGGTACTGCCGCATAAACCGTCGCCGACGTTTCCTGATTTAGTCTCTATTTCCACCCTCTTCTTTAGTAGGGGGTTTTTCTCAGTTTCATATATGCCCCAGAGCCCTCCAAGCGGCATGTCTAAGGGAAAAAGAACCTTATTGGTTGCTTTGTTCACAATTTTTAGCGTGGCTTTAGCCCCCTTCATGCCCTTACCTACCGCTATATACACTTTCTTTTCTTTATCGAAACCCAGCTTGGTTGCAAGCGCTTCTCCTCCAGCCTTCAGGGCCTTAGTTATGTCTCCTGTTATGCCCAATAGTTTGGCTGTGAATTTCAGGAGAGTGTTCCTTTTCGTTGCAACATCCTTGAGATCATCTACGTTACTGGCAAGCAAGTCAATCCCCTTCTCATTCTTGAAGTAATTATATACCTCGATTCCAACACTATATGGCCCAATAACCCTTTTTTTCTGGTAGTTTATAAGCCTCCTCTTTATTGATATAACATCAAAACCTGCACCAGGGTACCTATTGTTAAGAGCCTCAAGCACGTCATACTGTGTTTTGGTTGAAGTTAACTCTATCGCACTAAGGCAGTTCTTGTCCCCTAAAATCTTATCCTGCATGGCGGGGGATAGTGACTGTATATCCCTCAGTATACCTATTCTATGATAATCGATATGATGTCCGCTTTCATGGGATAGGGTTGATATATAATCCGATAAATAAGCTACATTCAACTGAACTTGATGCGGGCCCCAATAACCTCCTCTGGCATCTAGGGGAATATTGAATACAGCGTAATCCGGGGTGGCTCCACCATACACGCCCTCAATAAATTCCTTAAGTGTTTTATAGGTTGAGTACTCGCTTCCTTCCCTGATTATCTTCACCTTCGACGATAGAACCTCATTGAAGACATCTATCTGGTTTGTGTTGAATTTCGATGAATAAACCAGACCCTTGTTACCGAATTCATCTCCATTAAAGAAGAAATCAACAATCTCCTCAGCCTCTTGCCTCGTTAACGGCTCTCGGTTAAGGTATGTGTCTCTCATTGTGCTCTGCAGAGAATTTATGAACTCTGGATCTGAATTTTTTTCGTAGTTCATCAGTTCATCAATAAATGACTGCCTGATGCTGTTAAAATTCCTGTCAACCTTGATGGAATCTATAATCCTGTCAGATATCTCCATGCTCACAAATTCCCTGTCGAAGTCCTGATAAAAGTCGCTTAGAGTCTTATATCCAGGCGCCTCAAAGATATCATCGTATTTTTCTGCTACGGCAACAGTATCATGCCTTAATCTATCTTTGAATTTATCACCGACAAGATAACCTTTATCTCTGAACTCATCCCCCAACTCCTTAGGCAGCTCTACACCGTACTCTTTTCGTATTTCTTCATCGACCGTAAACCCTTCTTCGCCGGTCGTTATACCTCCGCCGGAAACAGCTGCCGCTGAAAGAAAGATTGCTCCGGTGTAGGCGCCTGTAGCCCCTGCTCTGGCAGTACATATCCCATCCCTTTTAACGTTGCTTCCATGAATGTCCTCCTTGAGGTTCATGACAACCGCGCAGTCAGGACATCCAGCCAGGCACTTCCTCACGTGCTCTATATCCTCCGCAGGAACATAACTGCTCTCAAGCCCAGACACCCAATAAAACTTCCACACCGGGTCGTAGGCGCTGATGGTTGCAGCACCTCGTTTACCGTTAACTATATCGTTTATGCGGTCTTCGAGGGTCTTCACAATGTTGTCGAATCCTATCTCTCTCTCGTTGTCTCCGTCTGCTGAGATGTTCACGACACAGTATTTGCCTGAAGAGGGAGGCGCCCCGTATACTGTCTCATTACTGTGGGTGCACCAGGATACCCTGGCAGTGTGCGGTCCCGTGTCCTTCCACGGTATGAATTTGCTCCGGCAGGTCAGCGGACCTATGGATTCACCTAAACCGATGTTGATTAGTTCATCTTTATAATTTTTTTCAATGCATTTATCGCTGTAGTCGACAAAATTAGCCTCTCCCCTGCGTTTAACCTCCCACTTAACAGCGTGGCCATCATCTGCGCATTCGGGGTCGTTGTTGGTTATGTATGTATTCAACACCATCTGGTGATTATCCCCTGGTTCAAGACCTCCGCAGCAGCCGAAATCATATCCCTTCGCGACGCATTCATCGAAAGCCCAGGATTTTCTGCAGCTGTAGGGTGTGTCTCCAGAGCACCCGTCTCCCAGATAAATGCAGCCCTCATCGCACTCTGAGCAGTAGCCTCCCTCATCGGTTTTTCCGCCGCAGGCTCCGAAGTCGTATCCCTTCGGCACGCACTTATCCGGCCAGAAGCTTCTCTCACACAAGAAAGGTCTTGTTGAGTCAGTGCATTTATCTGTATTCAGCTCACAGTTCTGGTCGCAGATGTCTGTTGCAGCCAGCACGCTAACAACAAGAACCAAGGATATGAAAAACAAACCAAAGACCTTATCTCTATCCAACATTGTTAATGATTACATGCCTCCCTTATTTATCCTTACTGCTATGGTCACGGATTTGATGTGGATTCATCCTCCACTACAATCTTGATTTTCACATCACCCTCTCCGCTGCCGCATCTCCACTCCCGGCAGGACTCCTGCAGGTATCCTCCATTGGTGCAAACCCATTCATCCTTTGATTCGGATTGCTCCCATCTCTCACAATAACTCCCTAGACTACCGAAGTTCGTGCACTCCCAACCCCAGCCGTTCTCGAAGGCCTTTAATTTCCATACCTCACAGTAGTTGAAGGCTGTCTCGTCATGACAACTCCATCCAACGGATGTCTTATACCATTCCTCGCAGGACTCATATAATGGATTGGTTTTTGCATCAACACAACGCCAGCCGTTGCCTTCTTCATTCCATTCCCTGCAAAAGCTACCAGTACTGCCCTGGTTCGTGCAAACCCATCCGGTGTCGGTTCTCTCCCACACCTCACAGTAGTTGTATATTGTGGCGTCAACACACACCCAGACGGTGCAGCGGTCGTCGAAGGGCACCGGCCCATTAAACTCTGGCAACTCAGGGCATATAATAGAGCAGGTTTCATCCTTATAGCAGGTTCTCCCTTCGTCGTTAGAGTAACCCACTCCCCCGCACTCTTTATTGCAGGACTCTCTTGGAACACACTTACCTGAACACTTCAGGGTGCAATCATCGTTACTGTAGCAGGTTGCTCCCGCGTCATTGGAGTAGCCCTCCCTCCCGCATAACTCATCACAGGATTCGTCTCTAACGCACTTATCTCCACTGGGCTCCACCATACCACCAAACAGTTCAACAATAAGCAGTGCCAGGCCTATGATGATCAAGCCGATTATGACGTAGGTGATGCACTTCTTAGCCCAGTTCCTTGACTCCGGGTTTCCTGCTATCATGTACTGTATGCTGCATAAGGCGAAGATTATGGCAGCGATTATTATGACAGCCGACTTAATAGCCTTGATGAGGTCATCTATTCCAGACGTCATCTGGCAGCGCTCCATGCAGGCCTCAACGCATTCATTGCCTTTGCCGCTGCACCAGTCCCCGCAGCATTTATCGCAGTCAGGTTGCTCCTCGGTGGGGCAGTTCGTGTGCGCCCCGCAGGCCCTCGCGCAGGTCAGCTCACAGAAACCCTCCTGTGAAACAAGATGCAGAATCAACCCGTTGCAGTCACAGACGCACTCCTCAGGGTAGACGCCTATTGGGACAGTGCTGAGGTAGATTCTATCCGAGAGGTCTAGCTCCACCTCGCTGCTGTTTTTAATCTGTATCCTGTAGGAGCCTCCCAGGCTATGGACATCCCACATAGGGTCATCTGAGCTCGTTAATGTTATTGTAGTCTCCTCCCCCGGCTGGATGCTCTCCCACCCCCAGTCGGGCTCATATTCCATCACCTTTTTGTCAGCGCCCCGGAGAACATAGGCCCTGACTTTGATCTCCTCCCCCGTGGGGTTCCGTATCCTGACAGTGATATCTATCTCATCACCCACTATGTTATGGGTCACAGAGACGATATATTTCTCTTTAGGAGCTTCTATACAATCTTTAGATTCAGGATTCAGCCCTTTTATTGATGCATGCACGTGATTGCCGCAACTGGTTTTGCTGCTGCCGTGAGCCCAAACCCAATCCAGATACTTTGTTGCAAGAGCAGCTAATCTCCTGTATTTCGACTGATCCCTGTCTGAGGTTGTTAAATCAACCGCCCAGCCCATATAATGTCTGCTGGTTGAGGCATGCCCTGAGGTACACCAGCCCTCAGTTACCCTTAACTTAACACCCGGCCACTCATGCATTACATCAACTGCAAGGCCTTTCAGGGCATCACATGTCGTCTGCTGCATATAATGATTCTTATCCTCCTTAAAAACTATGTCCGGATTCTCGCATCTTATTATCAGGTCAGATTCCTTCTTAACCTTGCAGACAAATGCTCCAACGCAATCCGATTCAGGTATCATGGTGCCGGTTCTTGCGCAGTATTTATCATCACATCCAATGTCTTCCTTATAGACTCCAGAGGAAACTTCAGCTATCAGGGAAAAAAACAGAATCATCACCGCCAACGAAACCCACTTCACCTTCATCTTCGGTACATTAATTTCATGGGTTTCTCTGGATAAAACCTGTCTGAAAATCTTTCAGTCCCTGATGTAATACCAGAGAAACCCCTTCCTGTATTCTATAGCTGCATCCTTCCTGTCCACCAGAATGTTCAATGCCCTCATAACCTCTCCCTCAGATAAGCCAACAGATTCATCCCCGTAAATCTCAGAGGCATGCACGAGAGGCCTTCCATCCACAGTGAAAAACCGCTTCATAAACCTGCCGGAGACCTTAACCCTCCCTCCCCCTATGGAAGACAGAATCCTCTTCACCTCCTCAGCGTTACCGTAATCCACAAGGCTCTTCCCCGAAGCCATAGTTTATGGAATTAATTAGACTGCATTCAATAAATTATACCATGGGTGCAGGAATAGCCCAGGTCACCAAATACTATGCACCCCACAGAGGGGGTATGGAATCCCACATACAGGGCATCTCAGAGGAGCTGGTGAAACAGGGTTTAAGGGTCAGGGTCTACACATCCAACCTACCTCCCGGGAGAGAGAAAGAGGTAGTCAATGATGTGGAGGTATGGAGGAGCAGTTCATGGTTCACGTTAAGCAACGACCCCTTCACGCCCAGGATACTATCCAAGTTGCTCAGAGGAGATTACGACCTGATACATGTGCATCTACCTGACCCCTTTAATGGTGTATGCGCTTATCTTGCATCACGTTCAAAAAACAAACCCCTTGTGGTGACATACCACGCCGACATAATAAAAAACAGATGGTTTGAGAGGATACTGTATCTCATCTACAAGCCTATCCTGCATCTGACACTACAGCATGCAGGGAAGATAATCACCACCTCAGAGACCTACATTAATGGCTCAAGTACCCTGGAGAGCTTTAGGGACAAGATTGAGGTGGTACCTAACTTCGTCGACCACCACCGCTTCAACCCAAAAGTAGACGGCTCAAGGATTAGGATGAAACATGGCCTCCAGGACAAAAAAATGGTGTTGTTTGTGGGGCGGCTGGTAGCGTACAAGGGCATAGAACACCTCATAGAGGCCTTCAGGAATGTGCAGGATGCTGTTCTGGTGGTGGTAGGGGATGGCCCCCTGAGGGATAGGCTGGTGGAGCAGGCCTCAGGCGCGGGAGACATAATCTTTGTGCATAATGTCCCCGGGAAAGAGTTGCCGGAATACTATGCAGCCTGCGACCTGTTTGTTCTCCCCTCGGTGACGAGACAGGAAGCGTTTGGGATAACACTCCTTGAAGCCATGTCTACTGGTAAAGCGTGTATCACAACAAACATCTCAGGGATGCCGTATGTTGTGGGAGACTGCGGGGTGAAGGTGGAGCCAGGAAACCCGGAGGCTCTCAGGGAAGCCATCCAGGGTCTCCTGGTAAACAGGGAAGAGAGGGAAGAAAAAGGCGTGTGCGGCAGGAAGCGCGTGATGGAGGAATTCACCAAACAAAAAGTAGCTGAAAAAATATGTGGGATATATGAAGGACTCCTGTCCCAGGATCTTATTATAAGCACAGATTACTAAATTAATTGAGCAAAAAAATGTCTGAAACAGTTGAGCTATCGATTGTGGTACCCGTCTACAACGAGGAAGAAAACATACAGCCACTGTATGACGAACTGAAGCCTGTCTTGGATAAGCTTAGACAGAGATATGAGGTCATATTCATAGATGACGGAAGCACAGATGAAAGCTTCTCTGAACTGGAGAAACTACATCAGAGGGATGAGAGAGTCAGGGTAATAAAGTTCAGGAGGAATTTCGGTCAAACCCCTGCCATAAGCGCTGGATTCAAGAACTCGCTGGGGGAGGTTATCATAACACTAGATGCAGACCTCCAGAATGACCCACGGGATATACCGAGGTTGCTGGAAGAGATAAGGAAAGGCTATGATGTGGTGAGCGGCTGGAGGAGGGACAGGAAAGATCCTTTCCTGACAAAAAAAATACCGTCCAGGATATCCAACAGCTTGGCCAAGAAACTCACGGGACTCAATATAAATGACTTCGGATGCACCCTGAAGGCGTATCGGAGAGAGGCTGTGAAAGACCTTGAACTCTACGGGGAAATGCACAGGTACGTGCCTGCTCTGGTGTCATGGAGGGGCTTCAGGGTGGGAGAGATTAAGGTAAAACACCATGAGAGAAAATATGGGGCAACTAAATATAATATATGGAGGCTGCTGAAGGGTTTCCTGGATCTGCTGAACATAAAATTCTGGGTCAAGTACTCCACAAGACCGCTGCATTTCTTTGGGACACTGGGGGTGTTGATGTCTTCCCTAGGCTTCCTCATCGATGCATACATGGTCTATCTCAAGATATTCCATGACCAGCCCATAGGTGACAGACCCCTCCTCATCCTTGGCATGTTGCTGATTATTGTTGGAGTACAGTTCATAACCTTCGGGTTACTGTCTGAGATACTCACCAGGATATACTACAGCAATAAACACGTCTATGAGATAGAGGAAACACTGAAATGACTCAGGAGGTCAGGAGATACGGGGAATACGGCGAGAGAGGGGACTACCACAGGGAAATAGACAAAAAATGGCGATATTATCCCGTCTACAGGGCCAAGATGCAATACATTAAGTGGTTTCTGGAAAACACCTCCCCTGAGGAGAAAACACTTGATGCAGGATGCGGGGAAGGGATTCTGGTAGAGGAATACAGGGAGAAAGGCTATGATATTACCGGGCTCGACCTGAAGTACTCATCAAGCCACGTGAAAAAAGGTGACATAAGGGATATGCCCTTCAGGGATGGGGAATTCAGCCTCGTCTTATGTCTGGACGTGATTGAGCACCTCAACTATGGAGACCAGGGAAAGGCCCTGGGGGAGGTGCACAGGGTCCTCAGGGATGGGGGGTTGATGTTGCTCGCAGTACCGAATCTGGCGCACCTAGCCTCCAGAATATCTTTTCTTTCGACGGGAGAGCTTATCAGGACATCCGGCATTGAGAGACATAGAGGCGACAGACCAATAAAGGAATACATACGGCTGCTTGCAGAGACTGGATTCAGGATAGACTACAGAAAAGGTATGTTTCCGACACTCCCCCTCATATCTCTACTCACATACCTGTTCCCTGATAAAGTCTACTGGATGCATGGAATCTACAACCGTTTCCTTGCATACCCCAACTGGTGCTTCCTGAACATTATTCTCTGCAGTAAAAAGTAGATAGGAGACCATAGACTCCTAGGAGGGTCATGTAAGAGATGAATACCACATGCACGCCCAGGCCGGAGGCGATAGCAGCCCCACTCTCCAGGCCGAGGGAAATAAAAGCCAGAGCCCATGCGCCCTCATAAACCCCGAAGCCGCCCAGGCTGGGTATGGGCAGGATATTGGAGAAAACAGATAAGGTAGAGCCCAAAACAACCAAGAAAACACTGTATTTGAAGCCCATACCCTCCATCACGGAATAGGTCATCAGGTAGATACATGACCAGATAAGGATGGAAGACCAGATGGAATGGAATATAAGCCTCCTGGACTTCAATACCCTGAGGTTGGTGAGTGTCTCGATTATCCTGCTCTGGATAAAAACCACGGCATTAAACCGGTGCAATCTGGTTCCATGGATTACTCCTTCGAGCAGGGGGATGAAGGTGTCAGACCTGTATACCAAAAAAACAAAAACAGCAACCAGAAGGCAAGCAGCTATGGAGACATAATAGATGGCGTCTCCCACGACCGGGGGAACATCTTCCGCCATAAACGCGGACACAATAAATAAAAACGTTATGCTCATAAAATCAAAGAATCTTGCGATGATAAGCGTAGAGAGGCCCTCGCTGGCTGAAACACCCCCTAGTTTTCTCACCAAATAAACGTAGCTCAACTCCCCCGTCCGCGCGGGCAGGATATTGTTTGTGAGGTAATGCACGCAGACTATCGGAAACATATCCCTTACCCTGACTTTACCCTCTAGTAAAAAACTGAATCTAATAGACCTTAATAGATACCCTAATGAATAGAAGACAAAACCAATTAGCAGCCAGATGGGTGTGATAGAAAGTAACAGAGACAATGCTTCATTTAGATCGATTTGTGTGAACAGGATACCTAACAAGAGAAATGTGATTAAACTCGGGATTATTATCCTATCTTCCTTATTCATTCTTCGATGTTGATGTAATCAAGCCTTATCCTCCCCCTCGTGAACTCATAATCCCTGTGGTCTATTTTTTTATCAGCTATCATGTTGGAGATCTCATTCATATCAAAAGCTCCGCCTCTTCTGAGCAACATGTAAACAGGAGTTGCAGGTTGATTCTTCTGGGAGATGAAAGCAAGCTGTACCAGTCTATAGTTGTTGCTGATATACTCCCAGACTTCTGGGGTTCGGTAAACATCAAAACATACTCCTCTTTGCGTATAACAAAAGTTATATGTGTACACCCATGAAGCGTTTAAGTTTTCTTCTGCGAATTTTATGTCCTCCACTGTTTTAGGTATGCCTCTAGTACCCATCATGTCAGCGTGCCATAAGACACCATATGCCTGGAAGGATGAGTGCATCAGCCTGTCCCCCTGGTTCTTATGTCCCCTGAGGTATTCGCCTGCTATGTCATGCCCTAAGTATTGGACGTCGAACTGCCGGTTAATGGCATCCAGTGTGGAGGGGGCGTTAA
>JAOZNG010000007.1:0-3287 GCA_029933895.1 archaeon | reverse complement strand
ATCAACAAAAGAAACAATATCACGATAACGTTCAGGTACCTGATTTTTTAGCCCTTGATTCTAAGCTTCCCTGAAAGATCACCTAACCTGACCAAGGCGTAGGATTCAAGCATTACTGCTAGAGGAATCAATGGATAGTAGTGGTAGCTGTGCTGGCCTAGTTTCCTCGCCATCAATACCATGTAGATAGCCGAAACCAGGAGGTAGCTCCACATGAAGATCTCTGCCCTGCCTCTGTTTCTCATTGAGGAGTATGTGAGGAGAAACACGCCCAGGACAGCGTAGAATAAACCAATCCATGTGATGCTGTCTTCTATATAGGATGGTGTGATATCCCAGAACTGCTTTGACATAAGACGCTCTGGTTCTATGAGGGAGAGTTCTGCAGTGCTCTTACCTCCAACAGAATCGATGTACATCATCCATGCTGGAACCAGCAGGAGAAGAACTGCAACCGCAATATATGGCACAGGATTCCTCTTAACACCATCTAATCCAATGTCTCTGTAGGGGTAGAGGGCCAGTATGGGAACCAGCATGATAAGGAAAGGATACTTGGTTAATGTGGCGATGGAGAGGGCTGTGAAGGAGAGTATGAAATACATGCTTCTTGTCTCCCTCCTCCACAACAGGAAGAAATAGAGGGAGAGGAGCATGAAAAACAACGAGACGTTAATTAACTGCACGTTGTGGCTGAAGAATACAACCAGGGGGTTGACTGCCGTCAAAAGAGCTGCTGTCAAGGACATATCCCTTCTCCCGAAGACCTCCTTCACTATCAGATAAATCAGGGGGATGCAGGCTGTAGTCAACAGTATCCCTGTAATTCGGGCTGCCCACAACTCGAAGCCGAAGGCCATGAAAGATAAAGCCGCCAGGATGGAGATGGTGGGGAATGTGTCGGAGTGAACCCCTGAGGGGTCGCTGCTTATGGCGGGATAATCCCATGTGGGCACAAAGAAACCATATCTGAAGAAACCATATCGTGCAAAATTCCTTGCCTCCGTCAGGTAATGGGTTTCCTTCCAGTTATGGTATCCGATGACTGGATAATCTATGTGATAGCTTCTCAGGTGGAAGCCTAAGAGCATGAACAGGATGAGCAATATAATTGGGGTGTGTTTTTTTAAATCGATTTGGTTTCCATCAGCCATCTTAATTTATTGCATTTAAGTATAAAATAACTAAGTTAAATGATGAAATCAATTGTTACGGGCTGTGCCGGCTTTATTGGAAGCCATCTGGTGGAGAGACTTCTTGGAGAGGGCCATGATGTGGTTGGAGTAGACTGTTTCACGGACTATTATCCTAGATGGATGAAAGAAGACAACATCAGGGATGTATTAGGGGATGATAATTTCAGGTTCATGGAGGGGGATATTCTCGAGCTGGATGTGGGGGATCTCCTCAAGAACATTGATTATGTCTTCCATCAGGCTGCTCAGGCAGGGGTTCGTTACTCCTGGGGTTCTAGTTTCGAGGCATACACCCGAAATAACATCCTTGCAACACAGAAGCTCCTGGAGGCCTGCAAAAACAGCAGGATAAAAAAATTCATTTATGCTTCCTCCTCCTCAGTCTACGGTGACTGCCCTGACTTTCCCATGAAGGAGGACTCTCTCCTGAAGCCGGTATCTCCGTATGGTGTATCCAAGCTTGCAGCTGAGCACCTATGCTACCTCTACCACATAAACTACGGGATTCCTACAGTATCCCTCAGATATTTCACTGTCTACGGGCCAAGGCAGAGGCCGGACATGGCCTTCCACAGATTCCTTAAAGCGTTAATGCAGGGGGGGGAGATAGAAATTTTCGGGGATGGGGAGCAGACAAGGGATTACACCTTCATCTCTGATGTCGTTGATGCTAATCTTTTGGCAGCTGATTCCGACAGAGAGGGGATGGTCTATAACATCGGCGGAGGCTCCAGGAAGACACTGAATGAGGTTGTTGAGTTGATGGAGGAGGTAACCGGCAAGAAGGCTAATATCAGGTATGTCCCAAAGCAGAAGGGGGATGTGCTCCATACCTACGCTGACACCTCACGGGCGCGGGAGACCCTGGGTTATGCTCCGAAGATAAGTCTATATAATGGTCTGAGAGATGAGGTGGAATGGATGAAAAAACAGGTTTAGCTGGTACCACATTGGAGAAAAAATCAAACTCAGAAATCCTGCTGGTTTCAGAATATTTCCCTCCAATGATTTTCGGCGGAGGAGAGCTGAGCGCCTATGCACTTGCGAAGGGTCTGGCGGAGAATGAATTGAATGTTTCCGTCCTCACCTCCCGGTTCAGGGGACTGGACGGCTTTGAGGTAAGAGATGGATTCAAGATATATCGCCTGATGGAAACAGGAGACAACCCTGGTTCCGTTATCTCCAACCTCAAGAGGAAACTTGTTTTCCCGCGGTCGGAGGAGGAAGCCCTGGATCACTTCAAAAAGAGATTTGGAGTCATACACTGCCTTAATAATACGAGCATAGTCGGCTGCAGGACAGACACGCTGGCGGTTGCTACAGTAAACAGTTACAGCATCTTCTGCCCTAAAGGAAACCTCTTCTACAGGGAAGAGAAGACCTGCACTGGCTGTAATCTCCTTAAATTTATTTCCTGTATTCTTCGGTCAGAGTATGTGGCGAAGATGAAGATGAAATTCTATCTCAGATATAACCCAGTGTTCTGGGCTGTCACCTACATGGATTACCTCAGAAGGAGGGGGTCTGTGAGGAACATCAGGAAGTTTATTGTGGTAAATGACTTATTTAGGAAACTTCTGGTTGAGGAGGGGGTGGAGGGAAAAAACATCACTAAAATCCCGAATCTGATGACGTTCAGGGGATTAAACAGGAGAATAAGGTATCCCCTGGAGAAGGGATGTGTGAATATAACCTGTATTGGTTCATTGGATAAGATAAAGGGTGTTGATTTACTGGTTGAGGCATTTAACAGACTCAGGGGAGAGAACCTCCGGCTGCTTATTGTAGGTGACGGCCCTGAGAGAAAGAAGCTTGAGAAGATGGCGGGAGCTCATGTTAGATTCCTGGGTAAACTGAGCCATGACCTGATACCATCCATCTATGAAGAAACAGATATTGTTGTGTTGCCCTCCAGGTGGCCTGAACCCTTCTCGAGAGTTCTTCTGGAGGCAACATATTATGGGAAGCCTGTTGTAGCCACAGATGTCGGAGGAAACCGTGAGGGGGTGGTGGATGGGGGAAACGGATTCCTTGTGAAACCCAACGCAGCGGAAATAGAGGCTAGATTAAAGCAGCTTCTCAGGGATCAGT
>JAOZNG010000095.1 GCA_029933895.1 archaeon | reverse complement strand
TGAACTCAAGCGTACAGCGGGGGAGAATGCAGGGGATAACGTCAATCTATAGATGTAACGGAGTGAATATGCAGTCCACATCCTATTCCTCAACTGGTGGCTCATTTAACATACAGGTTGGTAGCTCAAATATGCAGCAGCAGATTAACCAGTTCTTCAACCAGCAGCGAAACCAGCAACCCATGCAGAGCCGGGTCCAGAATAATCAATTGAACCAGAACACCAGAGCCTTAAAGCAGCAGATGCAGAATCAGCTGCAGGAACAGAAAAAAATGCAGGAAGACTTCCAGAGGAATCTGGCGGCGAACCCGGAATTCCAGCGCCAGCACCAGAAGCTATTGAATCAAGGCTATAACCTAAGCGACTCAACAATTAATCCTGTAACAAACAATACCGGAGCCTTCGAGATGGAGTACATGAAACCTGGTGGAGAAACTGCATCGATGGAAGGCGAGATGGTGGATGGGGCACTAAGGAATCTCAGGAGTCAGACAGCTGAAGACCGGAAGAGAATCCTTGAGCAACTTGGGAGGGATGCCGGATTTAAGAAACTAGATGATGGGTTGAGGAGTGAAGGCTTCAACCAGAGCCAGCCAGTCTTTAACCAACTAACGCAGAACCATACACGTATTGTTGTACCCTACGGGAACGGCAGCGTAGAGAAGAAGATAACAGCCGACTACATTAATGCTTCAATACAGAATGTATCCCTGCAGGAGGAGGTGGCGGAGAAGGAGAAGAGAGAGATGGATCTCTGGCTTCCGTTATCTATCCTTGTTTCTGCATTAATCGCATGGATGCTTTACTCCAGATACTGGAGGAGAAGAGAAGAGGGAGAGGTTGAGGTCCCTGTAGAGGAGGTTGATTTCGTTGCTGAAGCGAGGGCTTTGCTGGAGGAAGCTAAGAGGTTATTTAGCGAAGGCAGAGAGAAAGATGCCTGTGAGAGGGTTTCGCAGGCGGTCAGGTATTACTTCTCCAGCAGGTTGGGGCTAAAGAGGGAACTAATTGATGTTGAGTTACTGGATATCCTGCAGGGGATGGGGTTGAGTGAATACAGTGATGTCAGGGAGTGTCTTAATCTCTGCTCGTTGGTCGAGTTTGCGAAATATAAACCAAATAAGAAAGACTTCATGGATTTAATTGACACAGCAGAGAAAGTAGTAACTGAAGCTTAACTGTATCCATGTTTTATACATTGCTTTATTAGCATAAGTCATGTGGCGGGTTTCATTATGGGGGGATAATGGGGGGTGTTCTTTATTTCTCCAGTAGATAATATTGTATTATGGCTGATTTCGACCTGAAGCTCCTGGCGAAATACCCCTTCCTTAACCGGAGCAGGGAATACGTGTCCTCCCTCGGGATGAGTATCGCGGAAATGCAGAAGCATCCCATATACGGCAGCAGCTTCGAGATGGGAAGAAACAGAGTCCATGAAGCTCTTGAGGGCAGATTATCACCTAAGGAGGGGGACAGGATAAGCCGGGAACTCACCATCCTGAGCTTTGTGGTGGCCCGAATCCTGGTGAACCTGACAAGAAACAAGAGCATCATGAGGCGATATGCCAGGGCTGAAGCACGCCAGGCCCACGGTTTCCTGATACGGGAAGATGAAAACGTTCTCGGGGAAATAAAAAAAGACCTGGGGCTGAGAATGCAGGGGAACAGAATACACTACATCAGATACGTGCAGTTAATCCAAGACCTCGCTAAAAGAAAACCCGAATGGAAGCTGGTCAACCGGAGAATGCATAAGGGGTTCATTGAAATAAATAAGGTGGAGGAATTGACGATAATGCGGGAATCAATAATGGATAGGATAATGTCGCCAGTTAATGTCTCAAAAACACCCCAGGAATTCAGGGAAATAGCTAACATAATCAACAACAGATATTCAGGCAGTCCCTCGAAGATAAGCATGAAGGAGCTCGACATGGAGGCACTACCTCCATGCATTAAGGAGATAATAGCCTCCCTGGAAGCAGGAAGCATCTCCCATAACGGCATGTTCGTATTAGCCACATGCCTCCTGGACCTTGGCCTAAAAACAGATAACGTCTTAGAGATATTCTCACGCTACCCTGGCTATAGTGAAGAAAGATCCAGGTACCAGATAGAGTTCCTGTCTGGGAAGAAAAGCCCCACCAGATACTCTTGCCCCACATGTGCAAGAATAAAAGGCTATGGATTATGTGTCCAGGAATGTAATATCAAGCACCCCCTCATGTACTACAGGGACAAGCGAAAGAAAAAAAAATAGAGTAGCTAGGCAACCCACTTCTCCAGGGCCTTCCTTAGCTCAGGATGGCTGGAAGCATATTCTTCAAGAGATAAATCCTGCATTACCGCATCAAGAGACTGCCTCATTGCTTGAGCACCCTTCTCTGTGCCGTCAGGGTGACCGTGGACTCCCCCGCCGGCCTGGATGATGATATCCCTGCCAAGAATCGAAATCAGCTCCGGAAGAGAGCCAGGATGCAATCCACCCGAGCATACCGGGAAAACTGGCTTGATATCATATAACCTCTCCGTTATCGCCTTCCTTATATCCTCAACCTCCCTTCTGTCGCCCTCCATCTTGCCAACAACAGTGCCTATATGCAGCTGGTCCACTCCAACAAAACGAGCCATCCTAGCCAGGGCTTTCATGGAAAGGCCATGTCTCCTGTTCCGGGTTAAGGCGGCGTGCATGGCTCTGTGGGCATGTAGGACCAGACCAGAGTCCAAACACCTCAGAGTCTGCACGGCAGAGAAACCAGAGGTTACAATATCCACCATAACATACCTCCCACCCTGACCCTTAACGAATTCAGCCCTCTCCACCATCTCATTTGATTCAGCGGTAACATTAGGCATGTAAATCTTCTTCTCTCCTGTTTCCTCCTCCGCAACATCCCGGGCTTCAAGGGTTGCAATAACCCTGTCCTGGAAGGGATTGAATTCCTGGCTGGTGAGGTTCTCATCATCCTTCACGATATCACACCCCCCAATCCATGAGCTATATGCTACCTCAGAGTGCTCCCTGGAAGACAACCCCACCTTCGGTTTCACTATCGTACCAACCAGTGGTCTACCTTTTATATCCAAGATTTCCCTGACACCCGTTATGCCATATCTGGGACCCCTGAATGATCTAGCCAGGGACCTGGGGAAGGAGAAATCCACGAGCCTGAGGTTTTCTATAGCCTTCATCCCATAGATGTTTCCAGAGATACTGGATAGTATCTGGGGCATGTTACCTGGCTCAAACAACTCCACGGGATAAGATATATCCACCAGACCAGAGTCTTGGTCCAGGGAATAAACGTGTGGCTTAAGTTTCCCGGCGATTTCAGGCTTCATGGTTGAGAGTTCAGTCCATGTGCCAATCGAGGACTCCCCTGCTATATGACTGCAGGCATCCTCCAGTGACATATTATTTGGCTCCACATAAAACCGGCAGACAACCTCATCTTTTGGCTTATACTCCAGGTCTATGTACTCCATTTCCTATATCCTCCCCTTGGTTGAGGGAATACCCTCTCCTGATACTCTGGAGGCACCACGTAGAGCTCTTGCCAGGGCCTTGAAGCAGGCCTCCACCCTGTGGTGGTCGTTCATGCCTTCCACTCTCATGTAGAGATTCAGTTTACCGTTCAAAGCCAGGGCTTCAAAAAAGTGCGGTATGTTCTCCTTGGAGACGTCACCTAGCTTAGCTTCCTTGAATTCAGAGAATTCTATGTCTATCTTCGAGTAGGGTCTCCCGCCTAAATCAACTGCAACCGTAGCTATTGAATCATCCATGGGGACAAGAGAGTGAGCTATTCTCTCGATACCGTATTTATCTCCTAAAGCCTTATCAAGGGCCTCCCCAATAGAGATACCTAGGTCCTCCACCAGATGGTGGTCTTCTACCTCAACATCTCCCTCTGCTTCAACCCTTAAATCAAAGCCCGAGTGTTTAGAGAAACCCTCCAGCATATGATTCATGAACATCAGGGGAATGGATATATCAGATTCCCCCTTACCATCGAGATTCAAGTCGAGTTTTATCTCTGTCTCCCTGGTTTTTCTTTCAACGAAAGCTGTTCTCATTTTAGAATTATTTATCTCTAGGGAATAAATATCGCTGAATCAACAACCACACCCTCTGGGGTGTGGTACGTGAGCAAGAGCATAGCTCTTGCTGCGTGCAGATTCAGCGAAACCGAATCCCTGCATGAATCCATAAACACGCTGAAACGTCGAGAAACAAAGGGGGGTGCAGGCGCAGGGTAAAGGAATACCACATAATTCCTCTGCGACCTAGAGATCGCAGTATCCTTGCGTGTATGTGATGAAAAAAGGAGTCTGGGATATTTCAAGGACTGCATTGGTTTTATTCACAGTGCTTTTTCTGACCTTAATGCATACCATCTATGTGGGGTATTCACGAATGCTTCTCCAGCATCAGTCGATGGAGGAGGCGGATTCCATTGCATGCATCATTGATTCAGTGTGGATGTGCCCCGGAAACTGCACGCTGAAATACAGGTTACCTGCATCACTCTCTGGGTGTCCCTATAAGATAAATATTTCAGGTAATAGCGTAATATTAGTGACTGAGCATTATTCCGGAAGCATCTCTGTGAATGAATCACTGATAAATGAGGTGAACAACTCCCTGGATCTGGAGGCTGGTGATGTGCTGGGAATAAAAAAATCTTTTTTTTCAAAAGTGGAGGTTGAGAAGATATGAATACGGATTCATGTAGCCATGAGATACTGGTTTCCCGTGGCAGGGTGATGCTGTGTTTTGACTGCACCAGTTGTCCCGGCATGGGAGTGCTGTCCTCTGTGGAGTGTCTGGGGAAGACATTACCTATCCTGTTCCAGAACAAGGTAGACGCCATAAGATACCGGAAAAAGCATTACATGAGGACATATAACAGAGAGCAGCTTGAAGCGGTATACAGCTTCGTTGACATGCTAGAAGATATACAGTCTGAGAAGCCATGGATTAATGTATGTGGCTGCAGGAGAGAGCATCATGAATGGAAGAATTTTCTGGAGAATCTGGTAAAGAGAGAACTAATCAGTAACT
>JAOZNG010000094.1 GCA_029933895.1 archaeon | reverse complement strand
AACATACCCCTGTACCGTGTGGAGGAGCTGGAGTGGAGCCAGAAGGAGAGAGAGATACTAGGCGACCCCAGAGCCTTCATAAAAGACCACAAGCTGGTGCAGAAACAACTGGATTCTATAAGAAACATAGAAGATAAAGAGAGATTCCTGGATAAATTAATCAGGGACAGGATAAAAACCAAAAAACTAGAGACAACAAACGAAAACGCCCTGGTTGAGGGCATAATAGACAGCCTGTTCTTCGGATACGGTAAAATAGGGCCGCTGATGAGGGATGATATGCTGGAGGAAATCATGATAAACGGCATCAACACCCCCATATACATCTTCCACCGTAAATACGGGATGTGCGAGACAAACATAAGATACGAAGACAGAACAGGCATGGAGGAATTCATAAAGGCAACAAGCCACTTCGTGGAGAGAAATATAGGACCAGAAAACCCGATACTGGATGGACACCTTGTAGATGGAAGCAGGATAAACATCTCGGTTCCGCCAGCAGCGCCCTACGGACCCAGCATCACCATCCGTAAATTCAGGAAATCACCTTTCACCATAATAGACCTTATCCTGAAAAAAACCATTTCCATTGAACTATCAGCTTTCCTCTGGGTGGCGGTTGAAGGGATGGGGATACATCCCTGCAACATCCTGGTAGCGGGAGGCTCAGGCGCAGGGAAAACCACCCTCCTGAATGCGTTGGCGATGTTCATACCCGAACACGAGAGGGTGGTGACGGTAGAGGATACAATAGAGTTGAACTTCGAGTTCCTCAAGAACTGGGTGCCCCTTGAGGGAATTCCGTCCCTTGGGAAAAAAGAGAGGGAGGGGGATATCACCCTCGAGATTCTGGTAGAGAACACCCTCAGGATGAGGCCTGATAGGGTGATAGTGGGGGAGGTCAGGGGCAGGGAAGCTGAACCTCTGTTCGTGGCAATGGACATCGGCCTCAATGGCTCCATGGGGACCATACACAGCAACAACTCCAAGGAAACCGTAACCAGACTGGTGAACAAACCAATGGAGGTCCCGCTGAGGATGCTCACCCTCCTACATCTCGTGATTGTGTTAAACAGGCACTACGACAGAGAGAAGGGAATGTATCGAAGAGTCACGGAGGTGGGGGAAATCACTGGAATAGAGGGTGATGTGGTCCAGATAGGTGGAATCTACGAGTGGGACTACAAGACGGACAGGATAAAGAGAACAGACTACCCGATACTCTTGAAGGAGTATATATGCAGGTGGTGTGGCCTCAGCAAAAAAGAGCTTAATAGGGAGATATTCATCAGGGGCAAGATACTCGAGCACATGGCAAAGAATGGTATAAGGGAGAGAGAGCAGGTAGTCATGGTATTCAGGGAATACCATTATAATCCCCAGAGGGTCATAGCCCGTTTCAGGCAATAGATTGGTTGACGGGAGAATCCACTTCTTTTTTTTCCAGGCGAGCATATCTAAACAGCAATAAAGCCACTAGAAAGCTGGTGAATGAACCGGCGACTATGCCCCACCATACGCCATCCAGACCGAATCCGAATTCCACAGCCAATAGATACGCTGCGGGCACACTAAACAATATACTCCTTGAACAATTAATCAATAAAGCCAGGGAAGCCCTGCCCGAACCCAGAAAAGCTCCCCCTATAGACAAAACAACACCCAACACTATATAGCTCAGAGGAAGAATCCTCAACATTGATGTACCATATGCAACCACCGACGGCTCGGAATTAAACATTGAAGTGATTCCAGAGGCAAACAAATAAAAAACAACCCCAAACAAGGTCATAAAAGCTGAAGACATAACCCCAGCCTTCAAGATAAAACTCCTAGCCCTCTCCACCTTACCAGCGCCTATATTCTGCCCCACGATACTGACCAGAGCAGTGGACACGCCTAGACCAGGTAATACTGCGAGACTATCTAACCTGAAGCCAACCCCGAAGGCAGCCAGGGCATCGGTTCCGAAAAAACCCACGATAATGGTTAACATAAACATCCCCACACTCAAGCTGATATTGGAGAGAGCAGAGGGTATGCCCACTGAAAAGATGCGTCTGATGTATCTGAAATCGAATCCGAAGTTCCTGAAGTCAAGCCTAATCCAAGCACTCCCTGAGTGGATATAACATAATACGAGGAGAAGGAGATAAACCCTGGAGAATGCTGTTGCCAGGGCAGCGCCCTGAACCCCCAGCCCGGCCCAGAAAATCAGTGCAGGATCCAATATGATGTTTAGTATAGCAGCTGAACCCATCACCTTCATAGGAGTTAGCATATCACCTTCACCCCTCAATATGCTGTTGCCGACGAAGCCTAGAAGTGTTAATGGGGTGAAGGCGAGCAGGATGTTTATGTAATCCAGAGCCATAATCCTAAGGGAACCTGAGGCGCCCATGACATCAAAAAGGAGGGGAGCAGCTAGTATGCCTGCAAGACTTAGGAATAATCCAAGAACTAAAGCAGCAAGTAAACCATGCTCTGAGGCATTATCCGCTCTCTTCTGGGCTTTAGCTCCTATGAAGCGGGCGACAACCGAGGTTACTCCAATCCCAATACCTGAACCAATGGAGATAATAAGAAACACTATAGGGAAGCTTATGCTGACAGCTGCAAGAGCCTCCGCGCTAATCTTGCCAACGAAGAAAGCATCCGCCAGGTTGAATGCGCTATGCAGGAGAAAAGCAACAACCATGGGCCATGAAGTCTTAACTACAATCTCAACTATCCCACCATCCGTCAAATCCTCACCCATACACTAGGATTACGAACCACTTAATAAAAATCTTGTTACCCCATTTATTACTTATAGACTTCCTCTGGGTTGAAGATCTTCTCTCCAGTGATCTTCAATCCATTCTTTTCCAGGCGGCGGTAGAAGCAGCTCCTATAGCCTTTATGACATGCACCACCCTTTTGTTTTACCCTGAATAGCAAGGCATCTCCATCGCAGTCCACATACGCCTCAACAACCTCCTGTATGTTACCTGAGGACTCTCCCTTCTTCCAAAGCCTTCTCCTGCTGGTGGAATAGTAATGCATGATGCCAGTCTCCAGCGTTAACTCCAAGGCCCTCCGGTTCATGAATGCCGTCATCAACACCTCAGCACTACCTGAATCCTGCACTATAGCCAGATACAATCCCTGTATGCCGTCAACCGTCCTGGTCTTTAATTCATCGAAGAGGGGTTTCATTCTCATCTCCAATTGCATTTATACCTACGTTATTAATTATTATGAAGGGAACAAAAAAATGGCAATGGAAAGAAAAAACACCGGCGAACAGCAGATTATCAGAGTAAGAGTCCCAAGAGACAGCCAGGTTCTCGGGGAGGTGGAGCAGATGCTAGGCAACAGGAGAATGCTTGTGAGATGCACCGACAACCACACCAGACTCTGCAGGATACCAGGAAAAATAAGGAAACGTATCTGGATAAAAGAGGGCTCCATAGTCCTGATAGAGCCTTGGGATGTGCAGTCCGACGAGAAAGGGGACATCCTGTGGAGATACAACAAGGGACAGGTCGGCTGGCTGAAGAGAAAGGGATTTCTGAAGAAACTGGATGAGGAATAGATAAACTTCTGCTTCCAAATACTAATTAGTGAAAAAATCCGAATACGAGCTCCGGAAGATACACGGGGGGGTCTTCGATAAATCAACGCTGCTGTCTCTGGAGAGGCTGGTGAGGAAGGGATACATAGATGAGTTAGAGTCAATTATTTCCACAGGAAAAGAAGCTAACGTATACCACGGTTGTATGAGGGAAAAAGAGATAGCGGTAAAGATTTATGCCATAGATGCATCATCCTTCAAGAACATGGAGAGATATATCCTGGGAGATAAGAGATTCAGGAGATGGAGGAATAGGAGGCAGTTGATCTACAACTGGGCGCAGAAGGAATACAAAAACCTGGCAAGAGTCCATGGCTTTATAGATTGCCCCAGACCCCATCAGGCATACAGGAATATTCTTGTCATGGATTTCATTGGAAGAGACAATATACCAGCTCCCCGATTAAAGGATTCACCACCAAAAAACCCTAAAGAATACTTCAATAAAATAGTGTGCTGCATTAAGGGAATGCATGAGAGGGGTTTGGTTCATGCAGACCTCTCCGAGTACAACATACTGAACAGAGGAGAAAATCCAGTCATCATAGACTTATCCACTGGAGTCCTGTTAGATCACCCCCTCGCCGGTAGATTCCTGGAGAGGGATGTATATAACATCTGCCGCTACTTCAGATCCAGGGGCGTGGACTGTGATGAAAGGGAGGTGCTGGCTGAAGTAAAAAATGGCTGAATACCTGGTTGAGAGGATTAATGCCTCAGGCCATCCTAATATATCAGCGAGGCATAAGACAACACTGGAGATTACAGGCGACAAGTACCTGACTCCTGCGGGGGATTGTATAATAGCTATAAAGGCTGATAGATGTCTCCCTGACTTAGCCCCTGGTTTCCTGGACATGCTGAGGAGTGAAGGCTCAAGGATTGAGGTGTTGATTGAATGCAACGGCGTCAGGGACAGGGTAACCGCCAGAGGGGGTAGGGCATTGACTCTGAACCACGGGGAAGACATGGTGGTGAGGAAAAGCAGCTACGTATGTGGCAGGACACTGGCTGTTAAGGCGAACAAGGCAGCAGCTGACCTGAAACGGGAGCTGGTGGATGAACTAAAAAAGGGCGACAGGGTGATGGTGGAGCTAAGGGTTTATTAACTGGTTATCCGCAGCGCCACACTCTCGTTTATCAAATCATCCCTGTATACGGAGAGAGATAGGTATATTCTCGTGACCGCCTCCTCAAAGTAATCAAGCTCTCTGGTGTAGCCTACGAGTATGAGTTCCTGCTCCTCCCCCCTCTTGAGTTCTCCGTAGCTTCCGTACCGGTATTCATCAACCCTCATCAGGCTTTCCCCAGCGCCGGGTATGTGGTATGAATCCTTCAGCTTGTATTCCTCAGAGAGGGGCTTAATGAAGCCTATTGCCTGAGGATAGTATCTGACTTTAACCCTCGCGCCTGCCACATATCCCTCCTTCCTGCTCAGCGGATT
>JAOZNG010000093.1 GCA_029933895.1 archaeon | reverse complement strand
ATGCACATCAGGCGGGACTTGTGAAAGGAACCCGTCTGAATGTTATCTTTTTTATGATTCAATAGCTCTTTATATTGCTATAGAAACAAAAATGGGGTATCTAAGGAAAAAAATAAAATATCTCCGATTATTTTTTACAACCAAGCTATGCACAGGATGGGTCTTGCATGAGAAGTAAAATGTTTGTTCTCATGATGGTTTGCGTTATGGTTTTTGTGGGCTGGCTGGGATTCTTTCCAGCCTTGGATAAGGAGAGAAGCGCTGAAGGTGTAACTCTAGATTACTCTATGACCTCCGCTACAACCTTTGCCCAATTGGGCTACGACCTCGCCTTCGGCGACGTGAACGACGATGGAGTTATTGACCTGGCGGTTGGTGCACGAGCGTATGACACATTTTCCTATACAAACGTTGGAGCGGTCTATCTTTACATAGCCTCCAACATCGGCGGACCCACTCTCCCCGGGATAATCACTCCAGATGATCAGAGCAATGAATACTTTGGATCTTCCGTAGCCATGGGAGATGTCAACGGCGACGGCTACGATGACCTTCTTGTGGGGGCGTACAGGTACGATACTACCAACGCTGATGCCGGCAGAGCCCTGCTTTACTACGGCTCGGCGCTGGGCCTGAATTCAAACCCGCAATGGACATCGTCCGGCGATGACCAGGCCAATGCTCACTACGGCTATGACGTTGCTATAGGGGACGTTAACGGTGACGGATACGGCGACGTGATTGTGAGCGCCCCCGATTATGACAACAGCACGTACACCAATTGCGGCAGGGTCTACGTCTATTACGGTTCAAGGAGCGGTCCGCCGACAAACCCCAACTGGACTTATAGCCCCAACAGCGCATCCTGGTACTGTGGAAGAGCGATAGGTGTGGGCGACTACGATGGGGATGGGGTAGATGACCTCGCCGTCTCAAGTTCTTCCAGCGGATGCGTCTTCAAAGGGGGCTCCTCAGCTCTACCCGCGACGCCCACCTGGACCTTCGGAGGCTCTTCTTCAGTTCGTGCAATACTGTTAAAGGACGTGAACAACAACGGTAAAGCCGAGATCATCCTCGGGGAACCATACTACACCTCCGGGGGTTTTTCATCTCGGGGCAGGGTTGAGGTATACCTTGGTGGAAAGAATTCCGGCACTTATACAACTCCTGACTGGTATGCGAATGGTGAACCCCAGTCGAACATTTACTTTGGTTGGGCCCTTGGGAGCGGAGACTTCAACGGTGATGGATTCCTTGATATAGCAATTGGAGCCTATCAGTATGACTACGGTGCCCAGACCAACGCTGGCAAGGTCTATGTTTTCTTGGGGAATCACACGTCCCTTCGGGGTCAGTCTGAATGGACCTGTGTGGGCGGAACTGCAGGGGAGTATTTTGGAGGAGGTCTCGCTCCTGAATATCCGGACGTGAGTGGCGACGGTATAGACGACCTTGTAGTTGGGGCGTATATGTACAATTCGGGACGAGGAGCTGTCTACCTCTTTTACGGAACCTTTATATCAACCACTGTGGACTGGACCTCTAGGGGTCCCGCACAGAGTGGAGCGTCCTTCGGATATTGCCTTGCAAAGGGAGATTTCGACGGAGACGGCTACCTTGACCTCGCAGTTGGCGCTCCGTATTATGACGGCACCAATACAGATGAGGGAAGGGTGCTTATCTACAGGGGTTCCGCCTCAGGCATCTCCACCACGGCTTCCTGGTTTGTTCCCGGTCCCATTCAGAACGGAGCATGCCTTGGATGGTCACTTGCCGCAGGGGATTTCAACGGTGACGGCTATGACGATATAGCGGTAGGAGCGCCATACTATGATACAGCAAATACAGATGCCGGGTTGGTTAGGGTGCACTACGGCTCATCAAGCGGTGTATCCTCCACGCCGTCCCTCTCAACATCTGGACCCAATCAAGCGAACGCGAACTTCGGCTATTCATTGGCATCCGGAGATGTGAACGGCGACGGCTACGATGACCTTCTTGTAGGAGCACCTTATTACGATACCTCAAATACAGATGCGGGATGGGCCGGGCTATATTATGGAACCCCCTGGGGACTGACAGCGGTTTATTCATGGTATTCTGTAGGAAACGATGAGGCGAGTGCATATTTTGGTTATGCTATAGCGACTGGAAAGACCGATAGTGACGACTACAGTGATATTGCAATCGGAGCGCCCTATGCAAATGCGGGAGGCACGAGTCGGGGGAAAGTATTCTTCTATAGAGGTTCATCAGCCGGGCCAACACTGAGAACAGTCCATTCTGGGAGAGTTGATTGGGAATTAATGGGACGCTCCCTTGCCTTTGGCGATTTTGACGGCGACGGGTATGATGACCTAGCTGCGGGGGCTCCCCTCTATAGCGAGGGGGGCACCAATTACGGAAGAGTTCACATTTTCCGCCAAGGTCAGTATTTATATCAGTACATTGTCAACAAGGAGAGCAGGGAGTATGCATATTCTAGCATTTCCGCCGGGGATGTGGACGGTGACGGCTATGATGACCTTCTTGTAGGCTCACCTCTTGACGATGCTCCCACCTATAGCAGAAGTGCGGTCTACATTCACAGAGGAAGTGGTGCTTTTCTTATTGAACCATATAGCTGGAGATATCGGATGGGAATCAACTGGCTCGGCTATGCTGTAATCTGCGGGGATTTCAACGGCGACACTTTAAGTGACGTGGTCGCCGGTGCCTATGCAAATAATAGCAATGAGGGTGTGGTTTATGCCTGGTATGGAGAGGAGACCTCAAGACCCTCTTTCTCATCATTATATCTCTCTATTTATTCCCCCTATGGGGAGGAGGGGACATTAGTAGCGAGTATACGCGCTTATGATGCTCATGATGTGAAGGGTTTTGAGATTTATTATTCAACCACCGAGAGAGGTCCCTGGACATACAGTCAGAACATAACATATACAGGCGACCACTATCACGATGCGAAAATAAGCGGCCTTACAGATGGTCAGAAGTATTACATCAGAGTGAGGACCTACGATGAGGTGCCCAACTATTCGGAGTACTCTGCTCCTCAAAGCGCAGTTCCGGAGGATAGAAAAGCTCCGGACGCTCCGGGGGGCTTTGCAGCTAGGGTCACCTCGCAAGGGTACATAAAGCTGAACTGGACGCTCTCCACATCCGGGGACGTTGCGGGCTATGCAATATTTAGAAATGACAATATGAGATACACGACGCTGAACACCACCATGGAGTACGTGGACATGAATGTGACATTGGGTCAGATCTACACATATGAGCTTTATGTGTTTGACGAGGCCTCCAATTACAACAAGTATCCCGACGAGCTTGTAGTGATGGCAGATAGGGATTATGACGGCGACGGCACCGGGGACCTATTAGACAGGGATGACGACGGAGATGGTGTGGAGGACTTAATAGATGCCTTTCCGTATGATTCGACGGAGTGGGCCGATTATGATGGCGATGGAACAGGAGACAACGCCGATACGGATGATGACAACGACGGGATTCCAGACGCTAGCGACCCGTGGCCGCTTCTGGATTTAAATGACATAGAGGCCACGGTAGACAGCATTGAACAGAAGATAGATAATCTCAATATGACGGTGGAAGAGATTCTTCAAAGGGTCAAGGCACTTCAGAACGACTTGGGCTATCTGAACAGCTCCTCCGCAGCTTTGCTGGGAGAGATTCTTGTTAGGCTATCTAGGATGGAGAGCAACCTGACAAGTAAGCTGGAGAGTGTGGAGAGGAATCTTACGGCGAAGATAGATGGGATGAACAGCACACTACGCGCTCAGATATCCTCAGCACTCACTCAGATACTCAACAGGATAGATGCTATGGACTCTTCATTGAGGGCACTGATACAGTCCTTCTGGCTTGATTACAATGTGACGGAGGCTACGAATACGGGCAGTATAATATCCAGGATAGCTTCTCTCGAGGTGTCCATAAGAGCATTGGTTGAGGATTTCTGGGATGATTACAACTATACCTCATCCTCAGATACAGCAGAGATTATCAGTAAAATAGAGGACATGTGGGATGGCTTCAACGGGAGCATTGAATATGCGAGGAGCTATCTTTCGGATAGACTCAATTATACATTGGACATTCTGAGGACAAGGATAGGAGAGCTTGAGGCGGAGATGGAGGAGAATGTGACAGCTCTGAAGGAGTACGTAGGATTGATGACGCTTGAACTTAGGATGTACATGGAGGTAGTAAACGCCACACTCCACGGACACCTCAGCGATATAGAAGAGATGATAATAGACTTCAGAGAGGCAACATTGGAGAACCTGACGATGATATCTTCTTATCTTCACGACATGTGGCAGAACAACACAGAGGGCAGGGAGCAGATATTGGCGGCTATCGAGGCTACAGGCGACCTCATAAGGAACGTAAACGATGCGTCTATGAGCGAGCTTAGGACGAGGCTTGATGACCTGAGGGAATACCTAATAGGCTTCAACACCACTGAGAGTTTAAGGCTGGCGGATGCTGTGGAGAACCTCATAGGGCGGTTGGAGGAGGTGAATGAGAGCGCTGGGGAGAGATTTGACGAGTTAGCCACGACGCTTCAAGCATTAGCGACACTGGATACGATAATAGATGAGCTATCAGACGTGGATCAGAGCATAGAAGAGAAGACCGGGGAGCTGAAAGACGAGAACAAGACCGTACAAAATTACAATCTGATATTGCTGGTCTTATTGATAATAGTGATACTGCTAGAGATTTTAATATACCTGAAGAAGGGAGGGGGGGAGGTTAAGGTGATAGAGAAGGAAGTCGTGAAGGAGGTTCCAACCTCCGGTGGAGGTGAAGAGGAGAAGGCTTTAGAGGAAGAAGAGGAGTTGTGGGAAGAGGAAGAACTGGAAGAAGAGCTCTGACTCCCCCCTCCTCTTTATTTTTCTTTTTTACTCTTTCCTCATTCTTTTTTAGACAACACATTTGGCTCTTTCCGGCATATATGATATTTAAGAAGACATCCTTCTATGTAAGGGGCGAAAAGATTTTTTAATGCCCCTCCATTCCTGTCCTGTTATGTGGGTGTGAGAACTCCACCTCCACCCCCAG
>JAOZNG010000092.1 GCA_029933895.1 archaeon | reverse complement strand
TATTGTTTTTTCCCTGATTTTTTCCACCCCTACATCGTCGTAGAGTACCCTGGTGAAATGTTTAACCTCTATGGTGCCTTTGTATTCTTCGCCCATGGGTTTCAGGGCTTTGTTTATTTCTCTTCTTAGCTTATCATCCTCCTTAAACTCCTTATTAACCTCTGTCAGGAAGGAGGTGCATGCACTGCATAGCGTGCATATGTTCAGGGATTTTTTTTCAGCGACTGCAAGGTTTCTTGCTGCCAAAACCATGGATTTCCTATGATCCATTGATTTAAGGGTGAATCCGCAGCATGAGAAATCCGCTAAGTCTATTAGTTTTATGTTAAATGCTCCTGCAATTCTGCGGGCTGAGACCTCATAGTTCAAGGCCCTTACCGGCACAGTACACCCAAGGAAAAGTGCGTATTCTTTCATCCTTAACTCATTATCTCTTGTATATCTTCCGGCTTCTCCTCTATCTCTGGCAGATTCAGTCGGGTTCTTTTTTTATTCTCGAATTCTCCGACCGGGTAGGCTCTCCCATGTTTCCCAATCATCTCCTGGAGTTTTTTCATGGACGCATTAATGTATCCCTCTCTCACGGCTATGTTTTTTATGGCGTTCATGAGTTCAGTGATTCTTACGTTCTGCGGACACCTCTCATAGCAGCTGTAGCAAGACGAACACAGCCATATGAATTCGCTTTTAAGCACTTCCTCTCGCATCCCCATGAGCGTCATCAATATTATCTTCCTTGGATTGTATCTGGGATTAATTCGCGTAACCGGACAGGATGCTGTACAGGTTCCGCACTGGAAGCAGTTTTTTATCCCCTCACCCCCCGGTTCCTCTGCTATTTCATCCTTGAAGTGTGGGTCCTGTTTCTCCATATCCATAGTCCCTGTTTCCTCCACCATCATCTCTCTCCCTCATTAATCAAGCTTAGGTCTTCGTATATACATGCTGCCTTTACCGCCTTCAGCAACGTCCCCCAGATATTCGGTGTACTCCCCCTTAATCTCTACTCCGTCGAATAAAACCTTCCCCACCTCCCCCTTCTTCATGAAACTGGGTAGCATCTCTTTCACCTCTCCCTTCACTATTATCACCCCCTTCATCATCTCCGCCCCCACCCGTGAATCAACGCATCCATCAACCATTATCTGCCCCCCGCTCATCCTGATTCCAAGAAATTGTCCGGCGTCCCCCCCTATAGCTATTTTTCCCGCCGCCATATATGAGCCCACATTTGATCCAGCATTTCCGCGAACTAGGATCTCTCCTCCACTCATTCCCTTCCATTTCCCTCTATAAGCTGAACCCAGAAAGTTTCCAGCATCTCCCATGATCTCTATACGTCCACCGCACATATCCATACCGGTCCATGATGAAGCATCTCCCTTAACCCGTATCTTCCCTCCCATCATCCCACATCCGAGATATATCCCTGCGTCTCCGCATATCTCTATTTCTCCGGCACTTATCTCTTGTCCTATCCTCTTCACCCCTGAAACATCTCCCTTGATTGTTATCCTCATATCCTGTTTCTTTTCTGCTACCGCTCCTTTTACGGTGAAGCAGTCCCCCAGTTTTATCCTGGTTTTTCCTTCATAGATGGGGAGGTTCCTTATCCCGTCGAGGGTTTTCCCCTGGAAAATATCTGGCGTGATCACCTCTGCTTCTATTCCAAGCGGCGGTATATTCCTCACTTCAAGAACTGTTTCTTTCATTACAAACACGCAAGGATACTGCGATCTCTAGGTCGCAGAGGAATTATGTGATATTCCTTACCTTGCGCTTGCACCTCCATTTGTTTCAACGTTTAGCGTGTTTATGGATTCATGCAGGATTCGGTTTCGCTGAATCTGCACGCAGCAAGAGCTATGCTCTTGCTCACGTATCACACCTCTCAGGGTGTGTTGTTGGTTTTTTTAGTGCATTAACCGGGTTTTTCAGGTACTCCCTGCATACTTCATAGTTTTCGGGCAGTATTGTGTAGTATAAAAACCTTTTCTCTATGTCTTTTTTCAGGTCCTTATCCAGTTCCGGTGATGTGTAGATGGTGCTTCCTTCTGCAGAGAATATTTTCCCCTGTTTAGCCACAATCTGCCCCTTCTTTATCGTGTATTCGGTTTCCGTGAACGCCTTCTCTATCCTGCATCCGTCTCTTTCTTCAGGGCCTATGTTATAGATTGCCAGGTCTGCTTTTTCCCCCTCTGTAAGTGACGCGTCTATTCCCAGCCTTTTAGCGGGTCCTGCCCGGGTCATTATCGCTATCTCCTGCAGGCTGAGTTCCCTGTCTGTGGAGGACAGGGTGCTTCTCTCAGTCGCCCATCTGTTGCAGCTTTTAAGGGTTTCTTCCCTGTATTTTCTGGACATGAGCCATGCGATGATTTTAGGGTATCCCCTGAATGGGCCGGCGTTCGGGTGATCTGTTGAGATATATACCCTCCACGGGTCCTTTATCTTCAACGCCAGCTCCAGTCCACATGTCCACTGTACTGCGTTAACACCTGATTTCTTTTTATATATGTATGGGACTACCCCCCCTCCGGTTTCATCCTCTACGTCGGCGTTATTCCATTTAAGGTGCGTTAGCTCTCCCAGGCTGTATTCGAAGGGGCCGTCTGCGGTCATGGTTGTTGTATCCCCGAACACTATCTGTCCCAGGTCTACGCTGATTTCTTTTTTCTTATTCACTTTATCTGCAAGCTTATCTGCCTCTGATTCAAGGCTTCTCCAGTCTTCTCCTCCGTAGCAGCTGAATTGTAGGTGGGTTATGTGCATCTCCAGCCCCATATCCATTGTCTCCATTGCGGTTTCGTAGCCTCCGGGGACTCCTATGTTGTTTACGTGTATGTGCAGTGGATGTGGTAAGTTCAGTTCCTTGTTTGCGTTGACTAGGGTCTTGATTATTTCGGCGGATGAGACGTTGAAGTAAGGTACCTGGTCATGTATTGATTCCAGGTTTTTTCTCCAGCCCCACGCGAGGGTTCCTCCAGGGTTCACTGCTTTTAGCCCGTAGGTTTTGGTTTTGGAGAGCATCCATGCGATCCATGGAGCATATTTGTCTTTTTCCCCGTCTGCTATGTATTGTATAAGCTGCTGGTTGTTCCCCATAAGTAATAAACCTGTTTTGTCGACTATTGGGGTGTCGTTGAATTCCTCGTGGGTATGTCTGGATTTCAGGGGGGCTATTGCCGGCTCATTTAGTGTGAGATATCCCATCTTTGCGTAGGTGTATCCTGTGAGGTATGTTGATGGCACTGAGAAACCGCTGCCTGACCTCAGCCTGTCGCATGCTCCATACAGGTATCTCTGGGAGTCTTCGGGTCTGAATAGTCTTCCCATATTTACTTTTGCTCCTGCGAAATGGCTGTGTATGTCTACGCCTGCTGGCATAACCGTTTTTCCTGTGGCGTCTATTGTTTTTGTTTTTCTTTCATCTGTTTTCTCTGCGATTTTTCCATCCACTATATAGATGTCTTTTTTTTCTCCGTGGATGTTGTTGGCTGGGTCGTATACGTAACCGTTTTTTATGTGGATGTTTTTCATTTCAATAGTATATCATCATGATTAATTATTATAATTATAGGTATCTTATATACTTTAATATTACATAAAAAAATTCGATGATCAACGAAATGGTGAAGTGATCTTTTCACGTGGAGTGGTGGGAAAAACAGTTCCATGGCACTCTACAGACTGCAGAGGAATAAGGGAAGCGAGCGAAACGAACAGAAACCCGGTGGTTCTTCACATGAACCTGTTTGTCAGATCATAAACCGCAAACAGATCATAGACGCTGTTATTTTCATTGAACAAATCCTTTATAAGCTGCAGATGTGCCTTCATCTTCAGGTTGCCTATCGATAAGGCCCCGATAGCTGTCTTCCCCTCTATTTCCACGTCTCTATGGATTACCTCCAGTCCGCCTATGCCGTAGGGTGGTACTGCGTTCACGTCAGCCATAATCCTTATTCTGTCGGTCTTCGACCAGATTTTTTTTGGGAGCACCTCTATTCCTTCCGGTCCTGTGGCTACAACAATGTCAGCTTCTTTCACAGCCTCTGCAGTGGTTTCATCATCTTTTGCCTCAAACGCCTCCACATTCTGGCTGTATTTCTCCTTCATTTGTTTGCACGCTTCCTCAGATCTCCCTAGATTCCTTGAGGTCAACATCACCCTGCAGCCTTCTCTGGCGAGAAGTACCGCCACCCTCTGTCCTACAGGACCCGTCCCAGCAAGCACTGTAGCATTCAATCCCTTAAGTGAATCGAGCTTGCTTTTTATTTTCGTCACACATGCACTCGAGGTGGTGCAGGCTCCATCTGGGTCTATTGCTATAGATACCCTGAACATCGGCGGCAGCTCATCGAATGTTTTCACAGCTTCATCGAGCATCTCCTCTGCCCTGCCGATGTCATGTCCCCCGATAAATATTGCCGTATTCTTTAAGTCATCTGGTGCCCGGGTGAAGACAGCGTTGTGTATCATCTCCCGCACTTCTTCCACAGAAACATTCCCGTAAGGTACCACGACGTCTATGCCTGCATTGTAGCCGACTATTACATCAAACAGGCTTGCGTGGTTCTCCGAGCTCAGATACACCAGAATCTTCTTCATTTTTTTATTTAACGTGCTCGAATACCCTGACCAGTGTGTCTGTATTCCCTGCGCTCATTACGTGGGCTCCCCCCACCCCCTGCTCCTTGCATTCGTCTATGTATTCGATGGTTATGTCGGTTCCTTCAATAAACGCATCTTCAGCGTTCTTTATTCTTGCTTCAAGTTTCTCGGGTATTACGACATTGGGTATAGTTTTTATGAATTTCACGATTTCGTAGTTGTATAATGAGACGAGGCCTACCAGTACTTTACTCCTTATGTCCTCCTTAAATGTTTTCTCGTATTTTTCGAGGAAGTCCCACATCTGCTGCGGCTCGAATACCGCCTGTGTCTGGAAAAATCCTACTCCGAGGTCGAGTTTTCGTTTGGTTTTATATATCTCCGGCTCTATTGGGGTGGGTGTCTGCGCTAATGCTGCGCCAATGTAGAAGTTTGTCCCGCCATATAGTTTGTTTCCTGCCATATCCACTCCGTCATTCATTTTTTTCATGCATTCTATCAGGCTTGCGGAATCCAGGTCATACACTGGTTTGGCTTTAGGGTGGTCGCTGCTCCGGCAGGCGGGATGGTC
>JAOZNG010000091.1 GCA_029933895.1 archaeon | reverse complement strand
AAGGAAGAAGGGAGATGAGGATCCTGTAGTTATAACACAAACAGGCTCCGTCTATGCAACAGGCGGGGCTTTGTGAAACAGGCCCCGTTTATGGGACAGAAGTAGAACGATTGTATTGGATGACTGGATAAGCACACAGGACTCGTTAATGGGATGGAACCGAAGGGGTGGAGTTTATAAATGGTTTCCGACCCCCCACCCATACCGCTCCTACGCTGGCTTCTGCCTCCCCTAGAAGCCTGCTCGGAGCGGTTTTTTGTATGTCTACCTAAACATTCTCCCCTCTTCTGAGCATGGTCTCTCCTCTCTATTTTTACTTGCTGGAATGATTCATCTTCTTCTTCATTTCCGAGAATAGATGACCTATCTCTTTGGATTTTTCTTTATTTCTCTGCATACTCTTTAAGTTCTTTTTTACCCAGGTATCATACTTTTCCCTTTCTGTACTCTTGAATATCATGATTTTATTCTTAAATAACCAGTCTATATTTGATAGTCCCGATAGAGAAATAGGGGCCACCTCAATTGTTTTGTAGTGCCCGTTATCCTTTACTATAAATAAGATTCTCTCTAATAACCAAGTATCTTCATTCCCCTTGCCGGTACTTCCACTTCCACTAGAGAAGAAATATTCCTCAGAGAGCAATCCTTGAAAAAGTGGATAACTCGGCTTATAGAACTTAACTATCCATAATATGTCTGTTACTGGGATGTAATAATCCTTAAACAGATACTTGATTGATTTATAGGGAGGATAAAATCTATCATAAGTAAGTCTAACATATTGTCTTTCTAAAAAATAAACAAAAGCAACAATTCCACACCCAAGAGATAGAATAGAGATAGTAATGTTTATCATGAAATGAGCTTTAAAAGATTCTTTTAAAAAAAAGAGTGATATTATAACTGGTACAATCGATAGTAGAAAGTGCCGTGCTTTTTCCTCAAAATAAAAAAAGAATCTTTCTTGGGCCAATAACATAGCTGTCTATCCTCCTCAAAATATTAGTCTCATAAAGTTTACATATGCTAAATATACGAGTAGGCTGGAATACATAATGCTGAGGATTACCGTAACCGGCGCATTAAACAGATTTTTTGCCCTAACTAGTGTCAAAATAAAGCCTGTAAAGGAAGCAAATAAGCTAAAAGTCGCTGTTAACATGCCTATAGATGCCTCATTGGATGGATCGCACAAGCTTGTGTGTATGGGTATATCCTCCTATTTAATTTTATCACGTTCTGCAAAGGAAGTTACTCGTTTCACTTGTTTTCAGATTATAAAAGGATACATTATACTTTCGAATCTCCTAAAAGCAGCTTTTTGAATCTCAGGATCAACATTCTTGTTCTCTTCCCACCATTCCAACAACTTTTCAACGCTTTTCTCATCTAACATAAGTTTCCACCTAGCAGTCCTAGAGGGACTTCCTCCTTTGTAACTAATTTCTATAAGCGGTAATCGAGTGTTTAGTTTCCTCATTCCCACTATTGAAGCGGGGGTTAAAATAAGATTCTCTTTAGTAGCAATGATCATAATTGCACCTTGTGAAAAAATAATGTGGAAAACTCTATATTTTTGAAGCCGGACTTTTAAATAACTAATGAGAATAAAAAAGAGTATAGCAGGAAATGGAACCATCCCTATAATTAAGATGTATTCTCCCAGAACATAGCCCAGCAGAATTAGAATGAACAACACCGGATAAAATAAACAGGCTATAAGTCTAATGTGTCTTTTATACTGGTCAAAATAGAAGTCCTGTCTTACATAATAAGAGTGAATTTCGTTTTTAATTGTTGACTCACTATAACCCCCCACAACACACTTGTGTATTTTTTTAATAATATTCTTATCAAGATTACTTACAGGATACAATAAAATAAATCTCTTCCTAATTGTTTTTAGGTTGTAGATTCCAACATAAATACCTTTTTTTGGCAGGATCATTTCATATATAGGTATAAAAGGATACTTTAACAAAGAGATTTTTGATGTCATATAATTTATTTTAGATTTTTTTAAGCACATTAATAAGCCAAAAACATTTAATGTCCATTTCCTTGGAATACTTAATACAACAGAATCCTCCATGTGTTTTAAATTGGCATGAAGATTATTACGTGTATTAGTTAAAAATGCCAAATAAATGAGGAGAAACATTAAGAAAGAAGAGTAAAGGTATACGAACGTAAGCAATGGTATATGGACCGCTTTGTTTATTAACAGTTCAACTGATATCGGGAGTGGCAAGACAATAAATAGTATAAAAAATTTGATTGCTGTAGTTTTCACCATATCCCGTAGAGTTTTTTTAACGTGATTGTAAACCTTCGCATGAGATTGAGGAATGTTTAGTGTGGAATAATTCTTTAGCTTATCATCATTTCTTGATTTGGTGAAACTTCTTCCAATCATCCGGTATACCCCACATTTTCAAATCTCAAGAGGTCATTAACGGTCATGAGTCCATGGACTCCTTCAAATCAACTAAGGACATTCCAGAAGAGGCTATTGATAGCCCAAGAGACACAATATTAAACTAGATTTCACAACCGAAAACACCGGCAGGACAAGTTTATCAGATGGGGGAAGGGGAGGGGGTTCTCAAAGGGTTCCATTCCCCCAACCCTCCTACTCCCGCAATGAATTACAGGGTTTCTATTGCGGAACCCTTTAATTATCATAGTTTGAGTTTCTTCCCGCAATGTGGACATTCAATAACCAAGGTATCAATATCATCCACCCTTAACAGACTGCCACAATAGGGACAACGAACAGATTCATAAGAAATTGGGGCTGTAGGTGTTTCTCCCTTAATGGACGAGAACACACTGAGAAACAGAAATAATAGAATTACCAGAACAAGGAAAGATTTTGAAATATATTGGTTCAAGTTTATATATTCAAGTAATATTTTGTATGAGATCATTATAAGAGAACCGAATGTTAAAATGCTAATGTATTGAAGTTTAATATAAAAACCATTTGAAACTTCATCTCCTCCTTTTTGTGAGTTTTTAGTTTTTAAACATGTGTTTAAGAATATCGTCGCCTGTAATATCCCCAAAAGACTAATAAAGAGTATTAACCATGTTTTTCCCCCAACTTTAACCACCATTATGATAGTAACTCCAATAATTAACCCAAATATGTAAGAGAATACCTTTCCCAGTTTCTTCATGTCAATCTTTCCAGTTTTTAATATTTCCACCTCCGTATTTATGATAAAAGACAGCACCATTCTCTACCATTGTTAGAATCAGTACTCTCTGCTCTCTATTCAGAATTGCACAAAGGATTTCTAGCTGGCAACGGCTTAATCGGCGTCGCTGGGATTAAGTCTATCATTTTCAATTAAATGGATTGCATCCACCACGCTTTTATACTAACCTCTCGTACTCACTGAAATGAATTACGACGCTTCCTGGGAGAGATAAATAATAACGTCCCTCAATGTTTCTTTAAGATCCCTCTTTATCCATCTGGCATTAGTGTTGCGTTCTAGATATTCTGCTAACGTTTTCATGTTTGTCGCCCCATAAATCCATGGAGTAAAAGGCGGCAATAATGGTTTCTGGGAGTTGCATACCAGAATATATTCATATTTGCCATCTGAATTAATATTATAAAAGATATTTTTTATTCTGCTATAAGGCACAAACGAAGTCCCTCTCAGTTTATCGTAGAGGTTTGACCTCACACTGGTTATGCCGTTTTCGTAAATCATAGATTTTTCAAAGCTAACGAGAAACACAAGAAGTATAATAAATACAACATCCAACCCTACTACTCCTACGAGATTTAATAGATTCTTTATTTTATACGAATATGTAATTCCATAATAACTATTAGCTATCAGGAGGGTTACCAGTACAATAAGTATGATATACTGAACAAAAATATTCTCTTGGGGTAAATTAGATTTCAATGCAATGAGTGATTTTCCTCTATTCATTCTAGATTTCATTATATCGCCCTACATTTGCAAATATAATTGATAGTAATTCTTCGTAATCTCATTATACTTGTTATAACATCAGGCCATAACAATATATGTTCCAATACACCCCACATAACCACTTTTCTCTCGGTGAGCCACTCCCTACCTCTCCTTACTCCCCACAATAAATTACTGGACCTCTTAAAAGGCAGGTTCATCATCATAAGGTTCTCCCTTCTCTACCAGATTCTTCAGTACCCTCTTGTACAGAAGTAATAGGAATTCCAAATCTTCATATTCTTCTTCCGTTAATTCAAACTCTGCATCTTTAAACTGTATGAGCCATTTATCTCCCTTTCTTCTTGAGACCTTTTCAAGTTTCTTAAGTGGGTCAAACTTTCTTAAAAAGCCTTCCTTTGCCGGATGATATCCGGGCAGGATTCTTGCTACAATATTTATGCTGAGAAACTCATGTCTCTTCCTAGGAATCCAAACTTCTATTGGATAATGTGAAAAACCCTTTTTAAATACCAGAACATTGTATTCAGTCCCATCTCTCTCCATTCGAGTACCACATATAAACTTCCATAACTTACCCTTTTTATAAGATTCTCTGAACTTCTTGATAGCGTATTTTCCGTCGTTTTTAAGATAATAGTATGGTGTCCAGACAAGTATATAGTACATAAGAAACAAAAGAAAGTTAAGATATATCGCCAAGAGTATAACAGAGACGTCAATTATTGAGAAATATATTACCAGAAAGTCTATAAATGCTATAGTTATAGTGGCTATTCCAACAGTTGGAATAAGGTGCACACGGATAGAATTAGGAGCAGGAAATATCCGAAAGTTCGAATCGGCGGTAATAGGTACCCTTATTTCCATCGAAGTCCCTCTAACTAGGTAAGCTTTCCTCTCCATTCTTTCTTATCTTTTTCTGAAAGGGTATATAGATCCCTGGTTGGCAACGGCATTTTGATTGTCGTTGCCTCCATTAAGCCAAACGATTTCCATGCCTGGCCTCCGACCAGGCCGGAAATCCAATACAGATTGCTAGGGCTATGTACCTCCCTGACCCCCACCCATTCCACTCCTTCGCCGGTTTCTGCCTCCCCCCTATCCTCTCCTTATTTTCCATGATGAACAATAGAACTTCTTTTCTTCGTCAACTTTTTGACAACTATGCCTTTTTCATGGAAGATTTTCAATAAGGTATTGAACGCTACTTTCCCAATATCCTGGCTAATGTA
>JAOZNG010000247.1 GCA_029933895.1 archaeon | reverse complement strand
AGAACTTCCCTTTCTGCATGACGAACTCGTCTTGCAGGCGTGACCGCCTGAACCATTTGGCCAGCTCGGCCCAGAATATATCATACAACTGCCGGCCTGTCGGGCCTGTAACGGCCACTTTGGCGTATGCCCTTGTGCTCATGAACCATAAAGCTATCCACACAGCAGCGGCACTCTTCCCGCAGTTCGAAGAGACCACGCAGTCTCCCAACACAATCTTATGGTCTTTGTTCACTCTGAAACCACAATATCTTCCACGTCCAAGAGGCGTAACTTTGAACCTGAACCTGAGCCTAGGTCTTTGCTTCGTCAGACCAGGCGGAACCCGCTTTCTTCGCAGCAACGTGGGTATTCGCTCTATGTTTCTGGTGATATGCACTCTCCAATAGATTCGTCTCTCTCCTTTATACATAACGGGTTTCTCGTGCATTGTGGCATGAAAACCGCAGGACTGAGCCAAGAATACAATGTCTTCAGCAAGGTCCTCGCGCTTCTGGGTTATCTCAAACTCGCCTTTATTCGCAGACAAGTAACCGTCAGTATCGAGCAGCCCAGCCAACAGAGCAAGACGGTTCTCGTAACTGTTGAATAAATACTCGGGAGGAATGTGTTTATTCTTTATAAGATGATATTTCTGCAAAGCTTTTAAGAAAAGGTTTGGTCTTCCTGCCTCAGTCGCAAAGAAATATGTTATACCATCCTTCCTGAGATGAAGACCATTCTTTATAGCGAAAATTGCAAGAATCTCGACTATATCCTCGTCTGCTGCGACAATGGCAGGACGGTCATGTAAGCCATCCCCGAGCCAAAGACCCAGTATGTAAGGCGGAACCGCCACAGGAATTTCTGGGTAGTCTATAGGGACCTTGAAGATTGCGTGTCTTTGCTGCATTCTCTCGTCCCAAGATATAAAGTCTTTCACCTTCACCTCAACAATATCGCCTCTCCTGTGACCAGCATACTTCTCAATAACTACAAGAACAAGAGTGTGCTCAGAATTGACGTCGTGGTAGCCACCTGGATAGGATATTCTATACATCTCGTCTTCGCCCTCAAAGACCTCCTCCACTACACGCTCAGTGCTGTCAGGACCAATCAGAACGTCACCGACCTCGATATCCTGAGCCGACTTGAAGCCGCCACCGAACAGCGGCAATATTGTATCAGGAGAAAAACAGCCGTGGCCACTCCTAATGCTGACACGCTTTTGCAAGGCTATCGCCCGAAGGGCGTCTTTCTGCTGGAATGTCGGCCCTTGGCCTTTCGGCCACTTGAAGCATTCTTGCACAAACCTCAACGGGTTGTCCTGCCAAGAACGCAAGCGTT
>JAOZNG010000090.1 GCA_029933895.1 archaeon | reverse complement strand
CTATTATGTGCTGTCTGCAGCAATTCTATACTGGGCTTTGATTCTCTTGGAGAGAGAGGTAAAAGCTCTGAAATGGTGGGACTTGAGGCTGCTGACGGATTAATCGGGGAATTAGAATCAGGAGCTGCCCTGGACCGTTTCATGGCTGACCAAGTTATCCCTTATCTGGCGTTGGCTGGCGGCGAAGTCTCTGTTTCAACGGTTTCCGGCCACTGCAGAACAAACGTTGAGGTAGTCAACCGCTTTGGCTTCGATTTAAAAATAAAGGATAAGAGAATTATTTCTCGAGCAGGGGTTCGATGACTTCCTTGATTTCGTGGAATACCTGCTCGCGTGTTTTGTCTGCCTCTACTATTATCATATCCTTTAGTTTCATGTATTCCACGTAAACCTTCTCCTGGAATTCCCTGTTCTCGAATATCTCCCCTGAGTCAGCTCTCTGAGCTGCTATCTCAGGCTTCATGTCTAGGAAAAGCGTAAGGTCTGGTTTGATGGCGAACCTGTTCACCTCCCTGATCCACTTCCTCTCCACTCCCTGAGCGGCCTGATAGGCTATGGTGGAGTTAACGTATCTCTCCATTACCACAATCTTTCCTTCATTCAGGGCAGGCTTAACTTCCTTCTCCAGGTGCCAGTAGCGGTCTGCTGTGAACAACAGGGCAAGGGTTTTGGGGTCTGTTTTCTGGACACCCATCAACACCTCCCGCAGGAACAAACCAATCTGGTTATTGCTTGGCTCCCCCGTCAAGAGCGTTTCCCTTCCTTCCTGGATTAGCCAGTTATTGATGGCTTTACCCTGGGTTGTTTTCCCGCAGCCATCCAGTCCCTCCACTACAATAAACATTTTTTTATACGCCCCTGTTCTGGAGAAAATCTTTTTCATCTATTTTTCTCACATCCAGGCCTTTCATTGCCTCTCCCAGGCTACTGGATACCTCTGTGAGAAGCTCAGGGTCTTTGTAGTGTGCGGTTGCCTTAACTATGGCTTCCGCCATTTTTTGGGGGTTGTTTGATTTAAAAATGCCTGAGCCGACGAAGTTTCCATCAGCGCCTAACTGCATCATCAGCGCCGCATCAGCTGGTGTAGCAATGCCTCCTGCAGCAAAATTCACCACCGGAAGCTTTCCAGTTTCTCCTATTTCTCTCACCAGCATCAGGGGGACATTTACTTCTTCAGAGTATTTCATCATCTCGTTTTCGTTCATTTTTTGCAGGTTCCTTATCTCCTGGTTTATGAGCCTCATGTGTTTAACTGCCTCAACAATGTTTCCCGTGCCTGCCTCCCCCTTTGTTCTTATCATAGCAGCTCCCTCCTTTATCCGCCTCATCGCCTCCCCCAGATTCCTTGCTCCGCACACGAAGGGTATCTTGAAATCTTTCTTGTCGACATGGTTTTCCTCATCAGCCGGCGTTAGCACCTCTGATTCATCTATCATATCCACTCCCATGCTTTCTAGTATCTGTGCTTCCACAAAGTGCCCTATTCTTACCTTGGCCATTACGGGGATGGATACTGTGTCCATGATTTCCTTTATCTTCTCAGGGTCTGCCATCCTGGCCACTCCACCAGTAGCTCTTATGTCGGATGGGACCCTTTCCAGGGCCATGACTGCTACTGCCCCTGATTTCTCTGCTATACTGGCTTGTTCAGCATCTGTGACGTCCATGATTACTCCGCCCTTCACCATCTTCGCGAACCCCTTTTTTAGCGTGTCCGTCCCTGTTTTTCCCTTCATTTTACTTCCCTATTACTTTCTATTATTTTGTTTTATCTCTTAATAAAGGTTATTATAATGGACTGGTTTAAGAAATATGATGAGATTAATAGGGAATTGAACTTGAGCCGGGCTGCTGACCGGGCTGCCACGATTTTGTTGGATAATCTCATCGAGGATTCTGGTGTTGAAAGGCTTCGTGTTTTGTTGGAGGATAAAAAGGTTATTGTTTTCGGTGCCGGCCCTTCGCTGGGAGACGCTGTCTCATATGTCAAGGAGAATAGTCTCCACGATGAGCATGTTTTTGTTGTCGCTGATGGTGCGGTATCTGCTTTTCTTGAGGTGGAGGTTTTACCTGATGTTTTGGTAACTGACTTGGATGGCCGCCTCCGGGATATCCTGGAGGCGAACTGGAGGGGTTCTTTGACTGTTGTTCACGCGCACGGGGATAATATTTCTTTGCTGGAGGGGGTGGTTCCCCGCCTGAATGGTGTTGTCGGCTCCACCCAGGTGGAGCCCGTCGGCAGGGTTCATAATTTCGGCGGCTTCACTGACGGCGACCGCTGTGTTTTTTTGGCTGTCTATTTTAAGGCTAGAGAGATTCTGTTGGCTGGTATGGATTTCGATTCTGAGGCGGGTGAGTATTCTCGTAGCAAGAATCGGGAGCTTAAGAGGAGGAAGCTGTTGATAGCGAAGAATCTTATTGAGGAGCTGAGGGAGGAGACCGACATACCTATCAGGAATCTATAGTTAAAGTAAAATAATCTATTTCTTTATATTTTTCTTTAGTATTTATATGTTCACATCCAGTATTATACTAAGTAAATCTCTAGAGTATTTTATTGAATGATGGATTTCAAAAAAAACCACATCCTGGCAACCCTACTAATAATGTTGGCCATACAAGCCCCAGCCCTCAACACAACAATCGAAGAAAATAACCTGACATCAGCCCTCCTGGAGAACGCGTCAATCCTCATTGAAACACCAGAAAAAACAGACCTGGCCTTCCACAAGTCTGTTGAAGCCATCCCATTCCAGGACATATCCCTCTACGACCACATTACTGAAATAGGCGGTGAAAAAAACACGACACTGTCCTGGTCCTCCTCCGGAAACGATACCACCTACCTGCGGATTCCAGCGAATGCCATAGTCTCAGACACAGCCCTCCTGCTATCCTTCACCCGGGACTTCGGCGAACACACCATCTCCCTGGAATCCTCCTGCTACAAGAAATGCTGGGGCTGCGGAGAGAAACACTGCAGTGACTCAGACACTGAATCCTTCAAAGCCGGTGAAGGCATCTACTCCTACACTGTATCCTCCTCCTGCAAAGGTTCAGGAGGATATGAGGTGAACGGCCAGAGCGCCTGCAGCCGGATCCTGAATCTCGTAGCCAAATCCCTTAGCTTCAAGTCATCCTGCTCTGGATGGAGCCCATGCCATGGGTGTCCATACTTCGGCGGCGCCAAATGCAACATCAAAGGATCATCTACCATAAAATACAGACGCCTCCCCACCATGAACCTGTCTCTTGACGTCTCAGGTGACGGTACTATCGACTGGTCTATTGCCGGCGAATTCAACGACACCCGGATGATCCCTGACTTCTCATCTCAGTTAAACATATTCCTAACCTCATGTTCCCCCGACAGTAGAGGCTACTGCTCTGTCCCCCTAGTATTCCACTCTGATTCCCCCGGGCAGGTAAAGCTTTCAGGAATAAACATAGCCTATAGAATACTGGGGGTTGAGGATAAAAAAACGATTAGGTTCTCTAAAACAGCCACTAACTGCAGGCGGAGTCGATATAACATACCTGTTAGGGTTAAAGCAACAGCTTCTGGAACAGAAACAATAAACCCACCTGGAGTGCATGATTATGTGATAACAACATCATTCACGGGAACATGCAGGGAGAGTTTTTTATCCTATAGAAGTTGCTCCAGCCTGGGTGCTGGAGCAGATCTGGGGTGTTCATCTGAGGGAGCTGATGTAACCTGCTACAGGCCTGATGGCAGCACTGAAACAGTCAGTGGATGGAACGAAAAAATAACGCTCAGGAACTGTGTTCGGGTGAAAATCAGAGCCCGGGTTGGTGTTGTTGACGACATAAGGAGGCGATGGAGATCCCGTAGAGTGAAAAGCATTCTCTCTGGGAAAGCAATGGTTTCCTATTCTAGGCCAAAAGATTACCTGAGGTTAGGCTGCTTCTATAATAATTCCTGTGATGATGGTAATGATTTAACAAAAGATAAGTGCGAGAACAATATCTGCATGCACAGGTATTCAGGGAGTGATTGGTTTGAATCCGACACCCATGTGGTGGCCGGAAAGGAGCTGATGGTTGAAGCAACATTACGTAACTCCGGCTCAGCTACCGGATCATTTATCGTCTCCCTGCTGGTTGACGGCATACCTCAAGGGTATAAAATCATAAACCTCACAGGAGATGAATCCCGTGATATAGTCTTTAATTACATTCCCACAGCAGGCACACACAACATCTCTATCGCAGCCAATCTCTTATCTGATGGTGTAACGATCCGGGAATTGTTTATGGGAAATAATATTGTTTCCCGGTTGGTTACGGTGGAGGGCTCCAGTACGGAGTCTGAGTTAACGGAATCCAGAGCTTCCCTCGAGGATGTCTTGTTGTCCGTTGCAGGTCAGCGCAAGCTGGCCGTGGGCTGCAGCGTTGACAGGCAGTGCTGGGATGGCTTCCATGAAACAACAGATAAGTGCGTTGACGGAGTATGCACACACCACTGCGACGGAGACTGCTTCCCTGGATTTAGTTATGTTGGCGACTACGTCCTGAATCCCTCCAACCTAGAGGCTGGTGACGTGGTTCCCGTGCAGGTAACCATCTACAACAACGGAGACCTTGATGCTAACAATTTTTTGGTGACCCTGGAGGATAATGACAGGATAGTAGACTACCGGATGATCTCCCTAGAGGATGGGGGAAGCAGGGAGGTTGAGTTCACTTGGACAGCCTCCCTTGGCGAACATATGTTGTCCGCTCACATCGATCCATTACCTGAGCCTGACGGCGTAATCCCTGAACTGGATGAGGGCAATAATATGGTGTCAACTACAGTTACGGTGAAGTCTCCCTCCAGGATACCACCTTTAACCGATTTAGTCGCTTACTGGCCTATGGATGAGGACTCAGGTAACTCAGTGAAGGATTACTCGGGTAACGGAAACCACGGCTTCATTAATGAAGCCTCCTGGGTTGAAGGCTTATCTGGATCTGCTTTAGGGTTTGACGGCATCGATGATTACGTGCAGGTCTCTGATCCTGGTTTGTTGGATAATCTATCTGCTTTGACTCTGTGCTCTTGGTCCAAAATGGACGGCTTAAGCGCTGCAGGTCATCCGGGTTGTGTTCTCTGTGAGAAGAATCAACTGCAGTTTCGTTACACTAGCTCAGGGTTTATATTTGGGGTCTATGATTCAGAAGGCAACTGCTCCAATATCGGTGTTAGTAATTCTTTGAACAGGGGGATATGGCATTACTTCTGC
>JAOZNG010000089.1:3738-5264 GCA_029933895.1 archaeon | reverse complement strand
GACATGATACAGTTCCTTTGTTAGATAGAAGGTGTTGTTTATAACAAAGGAACCTGTTATCCCTGCAACACTCCCCTTTAATTCCTCTAGGATATCCTCCATATATATCACCAAAAAATAATTATATATTTGCTTTCTAGTTATATATCTATATACATATCTATATTACTTTCTCAATCTCTACCGCTTTCCCAGCCTTCACATCGTCTATTACTCGCCTGATATACTCCAATACCTCGGCTTTTAAACCCTTCTCTGATTTAATTACGTATATGTAACTTTCATCTCTGTATATCCTAAACACGCCCTTATCTTTTTTATCAGTTACCGATACCGAGGATATCCCCTTCTCTTCCTTTAAGGGCATAGCTGTGAGACACGCTATACCCACCATGGCATCTATCTCAGGTTCGCTTGATGTGGAGGAGATTATCTGACCTCCATCAATTACTGTTATTGTCTCGATAGCCTCATTGCTTGATACCCTGCTCATCATGTTATCTATCTCTTTCACTGGCTTTAAAAATGTTTTTACAGCAAAGTATCGTGTCTTATCATCTACTGCAATACCTACCACACCCTTTTCTTGATGCACCTCCACTTCCTTTTTTTTCTTCATTTTTTCTTTAGGCTCAAAACAATCTCTCCTGCATTATCCTCAATAATTCTCATTGTCTTATAGTTCGAGAAATGCGATTCATCTATTATCTCCTTTATCGTCCTTTTACCATCTATCAGATTGAATACCACAAATCCATCCTCTCCAAAACGGTCTATGAATGGTTTAGCTGATCTATCATTAACCACCAATAGACACTCTCTCCTTATCATCTCGTTTATTAGTTTGCTTACTGTACCGGAATCTATCTTCGTCTGCTCTACTATCTCCTGTATCGTCTTTGTTCCATCCATCAGCTTAACTGCTTCCACGCCCTCCCTGTACTCTCCCAGCCACCTCACGTCCTCAAAATCCAACTCCTTCCTGAGGAGAGGTATGGTTGATTCGTCCATTGTTTCCATCCTTTATCCTATTTTAATATCAACTTTAACAGGCTCCTCGGATATAAAGTTAATGTTAAGGTACTGGGGTCTTCTCGTCACATTTCTGAGAATATATCTCTTAACTATCTGTCTCCCGGCTTGTATTGCGCCGATGTCCCATGTCAACTTATCTCCCTTCCTCTTACCATCAGTTGATGCAGGTTCAAGTTTACATCTCGCGGGTATAATGTCCTCCAGAATTGCATTCTCTAGATCCATGCCCGATTCATTCCTGATCGTTATTTTAATTTCATCACCCTTCATTGTTTTCTCTATCTCCAGCATATCCCTTTTTACCTCTCTCTTCATAAACCTCTTTCTGTAGAGGGATATGTACATCATGGATACGATAATAATAAACAGGAAGAGAGACGCAATCATCAATGTTTTCTGGCGATAGGGGCATGGACCTCCTTCATCAACCATTACTTCACCCTGGTTCCGGAATCCATCTGTGCACGTTGGTGTTATGCATGTATCGCTGC
>JAOZNG010000089.1:0-3638 GCA_029933895.1 archaeon | reverse complement strand
CATACAGGGCCCTCCACAGTCTACATCGGTCTCACCCTGGTTCCGGAATCCATCTGTGCACGTTGGTGTTATGCATGTATCGCTGCCGGGATGACACCACCCGGTTCCACAGTCATCATCTATAATGCATTTCTTCCCCTCAACACACCCCATACAGGGCCCTCCACAGTCTACATCGGTCTCACCCTGGTTCCGGAATCCATCTAAACAACTTTCTATTCCATAGGATAGATTCATCTCTAATGTTTCACCGGGATTCAGGGCTTGGGGGGTGGAGTAGATCATTAAGGCAGAGTCAATCTCGGTTGATGTGCTCTCATTTATCTTGTAATCCCATATGCGAGGGCTTCTGCTCCTCTTCCAGTTAGCAATTATAATCCTGCTGATGGTTTCTGGATTCAATATAAGCATCGAGGCTATCCTCGGCCTTTCCGCTGAATCCAGCATCTCAATATATTCAAAGGATATATCACTGTATGATGCTTCATCTGTTATTATATCTCCACCAGGCAGTTTCATTGGAGCTCCATCATTGCCATCAACCATTACATCCATGGATAATCTAGCAGCAATGTCCTCAATTACCTTATCTCCATGATTATCTAACACGATTTTTATTTCAACCCTGCTCTCCCTTATCACGAATATCTGTTCAACTATTATATCTCCCGGAAGCATCCATTTAGTTGAGATGGTTTTAGAGTCGATAGGTGATGGCATCTCTAGAATGTATTCATCCATGTGTTTAGCATTTATCGTGTAGATGGAGTTGGAATAGACCTCCCCATTTATCTTAACCGAGAGATAGCTGCCATCCCATGGATTCGGATAGTTATAAGTCAGTCTTTCCCATCCCCCACCAGCATATCCCCCAATCGAAAAGACTCCTATGTTATTGCAGCTTTTCACGGAAACATGAGTTAACCTGGAAGCATCTTTTATTTCTGATGTACAGGACCCTGTGCAGGATGTTGATATGATAAAGGATATAAAAAACATCAGTGAGAGTGTTTTCTTTACAGACATTTGCATAACCGTAATCTTATTTACCCATTCACCTATTTATGTTTTTGGATTTTATTTGCTGTGTTGAATAAGTCGTGAACTTGCGAGAGAGGGATTGGTTACTGTTGCAGTAAATTATCCAACAAAGATCAAAAACGTAATGTTTTTATTGTTATAAATCAAATCAATTATGTGAGGTTGTTGTTTTTCATCTCATAAAAATTTTATATTTAAGGTATGTGAACCAAATATCTTGATTGGTAGAGAAGGTGATGTTGATGGATGGGAAAAAAATTTTTAAGACAAGCATACCTAAACTGGATGATTACCTGGATGGTGGTCTGAGGGAGTCCTCTATGACCCTGCTATGGTCTTTCCCTGGGATAGATAATTCACCCTTTGCATATCAGGCCATGGTGGAGATACTGGATAAAGGCGGTCGCTGTATTTACGTTAACCAGTCCAAGATGAGTAATGCCGTCTCTAATGAGATAGAACACTATGGTTGGAACATAAAACCTTACATGGATAACAAGAACTTAATCTTTCTTGATGCCTACTCTGGTTTGATTAACGTGGAATCAAGGGAGGAGTTCTCTGTTGAAAATCCCAGAAACCCTGATGAGATAACCAAAGAGTTGAGTAAGATTCTTGGGATGGATGGGGGAGAATCTACGATGGTAGTCTATGATTCAATCTCCACTCTCATAGACCACTGTGGAGATGAGGCCGTCTACGAAATGCAGGAATGGAAGAAGATATTTGAAAAAAATAAAGCAGTAGGTGTTTTCTTGTTCACAGAATGGCCTTATGATGCGAGGATTCTTGAGGAGTTGAGGAGAGTATCGGATGCCGTGGTCGAGCTCAGGGCTATAGAAGAGAAGGTTATCCTGAGGGAGTTCTTTGTGGTGTCAAAGGTGGGATGGAACGGCAAGATCAAGGAGGGGGCTACGGCACCGTTCAAGATAACTGCTCCAGGTGGTGTGATGATATACATCCCTAAGATACTGGTTACCGGTCCATTTAATGCAGGTAAGAGTTCAGTTATCCACTCACTCTCTGATACTGCTGTTTCAGTGGAACGGGTTGGAACCACCATAGCATTGGATCACGGTCATGTTGACTACAAGGGCTTCTCTGTAGACCTGTTTGGGACTCCTGGACAGGAACGCTTCGACCCAATCCTGGAGTTGCTGGGTGGTGAAGCCCTTGGCGTGATTGCTGTGGTGGACTCCACCAACCCTGACAGCTTCCCACGGGTTAAGGAGATGCTTACCAAGACCAAGAGTGCAGGCTTGCCGTGTATCATAGCAGCTAACAAAAACGATTTACCCGGGGCATTAAGTGTTGAGGAGATAAGAGACGGGCTGGGCTTGGGTGTCCCTACACCTGTGTTGCCTGTCACTGCAGTGGACCTCTCTAAGGTCGAGAAGAACAAGCCGGCGAACCTTAAGGAGAAGGAGTTGTATGCTCTGCTTGATGCTTTATTCAGCAAGATAGTATAATACAAAAATAATAAACTCAAAACAAATTAAATGAGGTGTGGTTTAAATGCCTAAATCAAAGAAGGAGGAATTGGCGGAGTTACTGGGTAATCTGAAGGATGTGGGGGATATAGATGGTGCAGCTATTGCTACGAGAGATGGCTTGTTGATTGCTTCAGAACTGCCAAGAGACGTTAATGCACAGACTTTCGCTGCCATGTCTGCGACCATGTTCGGCGCGGCTGAGACTGCGATTTCTGAGTTGAAGAAGGGCAAGGCGAGGCGGGTTATTTCTGAGGCAGAGGATTGTAAGCTGGTGGCTGTTGATGCAGGTGCGTCAGCAACCCTGGTTGCATTGGTTGGACCTGAGGCAAATCTTGGCTTGATTCTGATGGAAATAATCAAGACGGCGAACATGATTAAGGATATCATGAAATAAGAATATGGCTCTTCTCCCACTTCAGGGAGAGATATCTCATAAGTGACCTTCTTTTTCGCCGTCTGACGGCGCTATAAATGGATACAGGTACCGGAGAGTATCAGAGAGCATGATTCCACTGCACTGATCTATTGATCAGTGATGTGGTCGTATCTGCTGTTTCTGTTGCTGAACATGCTATCTGGCTAATACATTAATTCATCACTCTGAGTATGAAGGATCACATCAGGAAACCATGTATTTAATGCCCTCTGAATTATATCTTAAAGGTGAAGTGCAACTTATGTCATTGGGTATGGCATTGACATATGCTTAACTACAGCTAATCAAACCTCTTGAATATATTTATCGAATTAAATCAAATAAATTAAGTTAAATCTGAATAATGTATATAACTTAATGGAATATGAAAGAATCAAATTCAGAGGAGGGAGCTGAGATCATAAATGAAGAAACAATAAAGAAATTTGAGCATCTATTGCTCTCAAAGAAACGCAAAGATGATATACGGAAAGAGATACAGGGGAACATCACCCAATGGGAGAGGGAGGGATATGATGTTTCCTCATTAAAGGAGGAGTTAGATAGAGGGGGGGATATATCCGTAACCTTGGAAAAGTCACAGGAGTTCAAAGCTAAAATAGAAAAACTAGGTAAGCTAAAACAGGAAATGGATAAACTTGAGATTACTGGCTTTGAAGAAAGAATTG
>JAOZNG010000246.1 GCA_029933895.1 archaeon | reverse complement strand
CGTCGAGAATCATATTCGTCTGGGCCACACGGCGGGCAAAGCCTGTTCCAATCCCGCTCGAGAGCGAGCAGGAGCGAGAGCTCTGCAGGGCTCTCAAGAACGACCTATACATCATCTCCCGCATAGCGGGAACGTATACGTTCTCACCTGAGTGCAAGCAACGCTGGATTGAGTGGTATAACGACTATGACAGAACAGCACAGCTGTGCCCAGACCCCGTTTTCGACGGCTGGTATGAGCGGAAGCCCCTCTACTTGCTAAAGCTCGCAATTGTTCACGCTGCAGCGAGGTCGAACGACCTCGTCGTAGACTGGTCTCATATCGAAGCTTCACTTCGGGACCTCGAAGAGGTGGAGACCCAGATGCATAACGTGTTCAAGGCCGTAGGCCGTAGCCTGGTAGCTGCAGATGTCAACCTTGTGGTGGAGATTGTCAAATCTCGGAAGTGGATAACAGAGCGGGAGCTCATGCGTCTCGTCTGGCGAGACATTGACAGCAAGAAGTTTGACAACGTCATGGACACTGTCTTGCGACAGCGTCTCGTGAAGAGAGTATATAGTGGGCCAGATGGGAAGCCAACGGGCGACATCTGGTATGTTTATGGAGGGTGAAATGAGTGAAAGCTTGGTCGACTGCCTCAGCCTGAGATACACAGTCTTGCTCAAGGTGCACACCGAATATAGTTGCGTGGAGGACGGAAATGAACGGAAGAGTTGTTAAGCAACTGAGGCGAGAGATATATGGCAGGACGTATAGTCCTCGCTTCAGGTCTCACCAGCTAGCTGGTGGGCAGCTAGTCGCAGATGTCAGGCGACAGGCTTATCAGCAGCTGAAGCGAGGATACAAGGAAATCTTGAGGAGAGGAGGGCGATATGCCAAGGGACAGACGAGGGCATAAACTTGTGGCGTGGCTCTCCGCCAGGGAAGCACAAGAGCTGTTTGCTCTTGTGGACTCGCTTGGAGGGCCTCTATACGAGAAACTGAAGGCAGCTATTGCTTCGGCGGTGGCTGAACAGTCCAGAGGGTCGTTCCTCTGGAATGTCATGATGACTTACGGCTGTGACAGGGAGCTTGCAAGGATGATGCTGCGAGAGCAGTATCGAGAACGAGGCTCAACCTGGATGCAGAAGCACTGGGGCTTCACAGGAGTGGTCATTCGCAAAGGGCTGCGGGAGCTTGGTATTAGGACGAAGTCGAGGCTCTACAACAACGCCCCACACGGCCTCGCTTGTGAAGCCTTCGCCAGACACGGTGGTATTGAGAGGGTGCTTCGCAGGTTCCAGACTGTAGGGAGATTCAGCTCGGTCTGCAAGGTGCACAGCACTACTCTTGGGAACTACCTCC
>JAOZNG010000245.1 GCA_029933895.1 archaeon | reverse complement strand
CTGGATTTGTCTTCGACTTTGATGGTCATATCTTGACCTATGCAGGCAAGGACTTCGACTACGAGACCTATGACATGAATTGGCAAAGCTGGGTGAAGTTCGAAAAAGACCTGCTGCAGCTTCGCAAGGACGCTGACAAGTATAAGACGGTTGTTGTGGACAGCACAACGACCATGACAGACCTTGCGATGGAAAGGGCGTTAGCCCTCGACCCTAAGCGGTCGCCGACAGGCGGGCCAATCTGGAATGTCCACTACCAGATGGTTCGCAATCTTGTCGAGGGTAAGCTGCGGCAGATAGTATCACTGCCTTGTAATGTCATTGTGCTCTCGCACATCGACATCAAGCGTGATGAGTCAACTGGGGCCATTATAGACATCGGTCCGTTGCTCACGGGCCAGCTGTCTGAGAAGGTCCCAGGCTACTTTGACGAGGTCTACTACGCAACGACTCGTCGAGAGAAGAGCGTTACGCAGTGGTATCTTCAAACGGTGCCTATCGGCCTGACGAAGGCCCGCTCAATTTTGTCAGGCAAAGAGCACCGCCTGCCAGATTTTGTTCCTAACGACTGGCAGGAGATTATGAAATATATTGAGAAAGGAGGACAAAAGTAATGGAAGAAGTCTATATCCCAGGGAGTTTCGATATAGAAGAAGAATTCAAGCCCGAGCCCCTTGTTCCACAAGGGACTTACCACGGGCACGTAACAGCAGTCAGCTATGACCCTGACCAAAACGCAGTCGTATGGCAAGTTACACTCGCAGACAATGGCGGAGTTAAGAGTGACGGTGAAACCCCTATTGACGGGAGTATTCTATACTACCGTAATTTCTTGCCTCGGGAAGGAGACGAGAATGAGCTAACCAGAGATGGACGGATGACAAAGCGTCAGGCTAAAATTAACATGCTGCGTCGCTTCTGCGATGCTATGGGAGTGGATATGTCTACACCAGCAAGGATTGCCGAGGCAATCCGCAACACTGAATGGGTTGGTCTGCAGGTGGACGTGCAAGTTGGCATCCGTGAGTATGAAGGTCAGGTGACAAACGAGATTAGAAGGATGACTGCCGTCGGAGAAGGGAAGTGAAACTTCTTGAGACGCACAAGCCTTTCATGGAAATGACCCCAGAGGAGCGGGAGCAATTCATTCGCTCCTATCGGGGCCAGCGCGAAAAAGACCTTTCGACGGTGAAGCCAAAACGGAGCCCTCTTCTCTCCAAAGAGGAGAGGGCTCTTCTCAAGAAGATTGGCGTTAGGCTGAGTGACCTAGCGTCACTCAAGGGAGGCTAGCCATGCCAGAAGACTCTAGCACTTGGTATGAGCAGCTTAAGAAGCGGAAGGAGATGG
>JAOZNG010000244.1 GCA_029933895.1 archaeon | reverse complement strand
ATATGGTCAGCAGGTCAATGTCCATCTTGCTGACATCTATCTTCTCCCTCAAATAAGAGTGAGTGGCGTCCGTGTGAAAGATCACGCCCTTATCGTGGGCCAGCTCAGAGAGAGCCTTTATATCCTGGAGTGTCCCGATCTCCTGATTGGCGTGCTGCACGGAGAGGAGTATGGCGCCGTCTAGGGACCTCTCAACCGAGCCGGTATGGACCTTTCCCACACGGTTCACCGGCAGATATACCGGTGTGAAGCCGAACCTCTGAAGGAATTTAGCGGAGTTCAATACGCATTTCCTCTCTATGGAAGATGTGACTATTTTCCCCTTTTTCTCAGATGAAAAGGCCACCCCTTTTATAGCCAGATTGTCGCTCTCGGTGACACCTGAGGTGAAGACGATCTCCTCTGGGGAGGCTCCGATGCTCCTGGCTATGGTCTCCCTCGCTTTGATGAGGGCTTCAGCAGCCTCCTCCTCCAGCCTGTGGCCGAAATCCCCCCCCGGGACGCCAAAGCGCTCAAGATAGTATTCCCTCATGATCTCAAAAACTTCCGGAGCCACCGGGGTTACGTTTCCGTTGTCAAGATATATCACGTCATCTCTCATGGTGCTAAGCTATCTCAGGATGTGATTAAAAGTTTGTCCCGAAGTTTGGGCAGCCCCTCCAGGGATCCGACCCCCCCAGCAGAGATTCTCCAAGGGTCTCCGCTATGCGGAATGTGGGAGAACTCCCGAGAGGTTCTACCCAGAGAGGTGGGGTGTCTGTTATGGGGCTGCCCCCGGGGATGGAGGAGATCACAGGAGAGAGGCTGTTCAGGCACTGAAGCACTTTCTCTGTGCGGTCCTCGTTTATTGCCCTCTTTTGGTTTCCCCGGGGAGAGGGTGCTCGGACACTGAAGATGTGGTTTTATACCCTGGGGTGGGGGGATTCGGAGGCGGCTCTACTCCCCCTTTCTTCTTGAAATAGAGGTACATAATGATGAGGAGCAGAAGCAGTGAGATGAACGTTGCCACGAAGAGGATGGTGTGGTCCTCACCCTTCTTCTCTTTTTCTTGCTGTTCCTCCTCGGATCGCTTCTCTTCGGGTGTTGCTGACACTGTTTCACTTGGCTGGCTCTCATAGCGAGAGTTCACAGCGGTCATCCTGTAGAAGTACGTTTTACCGTTCTTCACAGTGGTGTCGTTGTAAGAGTATACGGAGGGGAGGAGTTCAACAAGCAGTGAGAGGTTGCTCTCGCTCTCACCTCTGTATATCCTGTAAGATATGATCTCCTCCCCTCCATCGTATGGTGGGGGGTTCCAGGAGAGGAGAACGAAGGCGTCTCCTGAAGTAGCAGTTAAGTTCTCGGGAGGGGCGT
>JAOZNG010000243.1 GCA_029933895.1 archaeon | reverse complement strand
CTTGACAGGACGAAGGGGGAGTATTTAATAGCGGTATCCGGCGCGGACCGAGGGACGAGATATGTATCATCTAAGTAAGTGGAAACAGATAACGGAGGTTTTGTGTGGATCGTTAGAACGAACAGAAAAGCACATATACCAGGCACCGAAAAAAATACCAGAATGTCATATAATAAACCAGTGTTTTAATGGAGGATGAATAATGATTTCAGGGGGGTGAGCATACATGGAAAGAGGAATAGCCAAGGTTTTGTCGGCTCTTATTATATCTCTAGCCATTCTGGGAGCGTCCCTTTATTTCGCAACACGAGGAAATGAAAGGGCCGGATTGATTCTCCTTGTTGAGGGAGAGTACCACAATATTTATGTTGACAACAAAACCCTGGAACGCATAAATAAGGAGATCAGTGAAAAGAGAGATTACATGCAACTTGAGGTGAGAAGCTGGAACACCACCGAATGCAAGAAGATCGCTCGCAGGTTTCTTAACAATCCAGTAGCAATAGAGGCATCAAGAACTCGCTACCTTTTCACGGAGAAGAACGACAGCAAAATTGAGCTTGGTGTGGCACCCATGTTCCTAACAGTTTGGTTTGAGAACCACCACCACAGAAACACCCTTATGAACAACACCTCCCTTCTCACAAAGGAGGAATATATAAACCGAAGTCTCCAGTTCATTAGAAAGGTCCGGGAAAACATCTCTGATCTGAAGTTTGAAAAAATTCACGTGCCTCAGGTGACGAAGGAAGGGGGGACTGGAGAAGGGGAATTCATGGGATATCTTGGTGTTTACGTTTATTTCAGGCAGTATTTATATGGTCTCCCAGTGAAAGGCTTATATGGCAGTATTATGGTTGTTTTTGGTCCGGGCGGGGTGGTAAAGAGTTATGAGGACACCACGATCCCACCAGAACTTATTCTGAGCGTAAGCAGGTGCGGGCCTGTAAAACCCCTCCGTGAGGTGCTTAATGAATTTGCTAATGGATCTTTCGGGATTTCAGAGAAGGACATCCAGATGACAAGCTACAGCCTCTGTTTCTATAATGATGAGGAGGCGGGGGTGGGGTTTCCTGTGTGTTATCTTATCGGGTTTAAGCCCGTGAAGGGGGGAACTGGGGTGGTTATCCCCCTGGAAGCCTCTGACATCTAGGATAACGGAAAAGTTAACAATTGCGGATTTATGTGGTTACATATAACCATGGAACAGGCCATAAATGTAGTTATACAGGACAACAGACGGCTTGTAGAATGATGGCACATACGCCAACATGTACTCCAAAACTTAGGACATGGGGGAGGGAGTATGAGGGTGCAGTGGAAGCGGCGAAGAAGTTAAAACTGGACAGGGTA
>JAOZNG010000088.1 GCA_029933895.1 archaeon | reverse complement strand
TCGCTTGACTCGCTGCTCATATCCTGCCCCCCCGGATTCTGCGATGATATTATGGATGTGGTCCGTGATGCTGGAGTCGAGATAAACATTGTCGGTGAGGTTGTGAAAGGCCCCTCAAAGGCAACACTCAATACAAGAGACGGGAGGATGGAGGATATGACGCCTCTCTTCAGGGAATCCGCGTATACAGAGATAAAGAGGATAGTTGGGGAGGGGGCCCCGTCAGATGAGGAGAGATACAGGAGGAATATTAGAGAGTCAATCCAGGAGGCGAAGAAAAAAATAGGGGAGGTCAGAGAATTCATTCAATCAAGGAATGAGACATCAAGCGGGGGATAGATATAATCAAAAACAGAGCCGGATGAGTTCCTCAGCCCCAGGACATCAACAAGCTCCTTAAACACCCCACCTGCAAGCCCGTTCGCAATAAAAGCACTCCCTAAAGCTGAATTCTTCACATCACCCCCTGAGGGAAGCAACACCACCTCAACCCCCTCCTCAAAAACACCTGAAACCTCTTCAACTATGGATGCGGCAGGCCCATCATCCCTGAACGAAAAAAGGATATATTCCGGTGAAACCGCAGACAGAAGCCTGTATATATCCCTCATCACTGCCTCAACCAGGTACTCCCCCTTTATATCCAAGGGCTGGTTTATGGACTCATATCCTCCAGAGAGTATATCCTCTTTCCCAACAACTCCACGAAGATACGCGAGCTCCATATCCACCATGCCCGGACATAAATTCCCTCCCGAGCTCATAGAGCCACCAATACCATCCACAATCCGGCCTCCCTCCACAGCAATAAATGCATTAAAGCCGTAGCCTAACTCACAGTGTATAAAAGAGGACTCAGTGAAGCCTGAATCATATCCATCATCCAGGAGATACATCGAGTACGCAACAGAACAAACCTTATCGGGGGTGCCCATATCAATCTTATTAATCTTTCTGTGGACCGGAACAGTCCGCAGATGTTTAACCGAAGGCAGTATATATGCCTTAAGTTCGGTTTCCTTTAATCTGTTCAGAAAATCCAGCAAACCCATCACGGTTCCTTCATCCCGTTTCCTGAGGGTAATCTCAAAGCGTCTTTTTTCATCCAGGTCGCTGATTTCTGTGAGCGGAAGCCCATATCCGGAGGGTGCAGACACGACATCGGGTTTCAAGTCCACTATCTCATCTATTAACTCCCGCCCCATGCTCTTTATGGATTCAGTGGGTAGGCTCTTCTGCCAGATCGTCTCCTGTCCCCTGAGGCAGACCACATCCCATGACATGCTGCCGGGGTCGACGCCAACGGATTTTATTTTGCCCATAGCCTATTGGATGACTGAGAGGGGGTATACCTCCGTTATGTGCATAATTGCTTTTTTATTTGAGATGAAGTTGTATCTCTTTATAAGGAATCTATCTATTTTACCTGTTTTTGTTTCATACACTCCATCCTCTCGTATACATACATCCCCAAGCTCTCTCCTGCCTTCAATCCTGTATTTGATAAGAAGCTTCCCGAGGGGTGTGTCCTCCGTCATGAGGCTCTCGGACAGCTCAGGGGGGAGATACTTCACTGGCATATAGGATCTTGCATAGGCAAAAACCATTCCATCTCTCTCACCCCTTATAAGGACCTCCCTATCATTTATGCTCTCTCCAGGTTCTATGCCAAGACACGTTGCCACATCTGAATCAGCCTGCCTGATCCTCTGCGATATCGTTTCGACGACGATGGTCTGTCCACAGTATATCTCCAGAATCGGTGTTATCGAACCATTAGTGACGGCTATTATCTTCTGGAGTAATGTAAGTCTTATTCCTGACTCCCTCTCTAAGCTATTTATTATCTTGATGCCGTCTAAGAATTTTTGCTCCTTCATTGTCCGTATTTGATATAAATATCTTCTCTACTTCAATACCAATATCCTCTGCAACCCTGGCTGTCTTTTCTTTAAGGATTAATGCATCCATGTATGTGTCCACTATCCCAAAGACCAGGGGACCGAATGATGAGACCCCAGCACCCCATGACTTCCGGGTCATGTAATCCATGAGCTCATGTATCCCGTTACCAAGCCTCTCAACCTCATATCTCTTAAACCCGATGTCCTGCATCTGTGTTATAGCCTCCCCGAACGTTTTTATATCTCCCTCCATAGCTGAAGGAATCAACTTAAGCAGAATAATCCTTGAGAGAAGGTTTGTTTCTCCGTAATCTATCGGGCATTTCTCCCTGAAGAAATCCATCTCTCTCTCAGCACACATCCTCGGATGCTTTGGGAGGGCACATACAAAAAACCAGTTCGGCGGCAGACAGCACCTGGAGACTACCTGTGGGGGCTCAATATCCGAGTAATCAGATGGCAGGAAACACCCCCCCTTCCTCCTGAAGTCGTGTCCACCATCAACTATGAAGCCACCCGCATCAAATCCTGCAACACCCACCCCGGAGGTGCCACCTCTCCCAAGGATTCTGGCAACACCACCATTATCAACCCCACAGGAGAATAAAGCATTTATGCCCGCCCCAATGCACATTCCCATACTGGTTGTGCTTCCGAGCCCCACATGCGGGGGTAGAATGGATTTCAGATGGATGTCAACACCCTCCTCTATATGCAATGCAGAGGATAATTTTTTTGCAAACCCTGAAGCCCTCTTCCTGTCGTATCCGGCGCCCCCTTTAATGGATACCCCGGATTTATCAGTCCTCTTCACAACAATATCCGTGAACGGGGAGGAAATGGAAACACCCGCTGACCCGTCCACCCTGCCCAGGGACCCGTTCAGGTCTATAAGCCCAAAATGCAACCTAGATGGGGCAACCACTTCAACCTCGTGCATCACCCCGCAGGATTCATCTCCAGCCGTAATGTGTTTTGAGTAGACTGACTCCGGAGCAACCTTATCTATCACCCTTCGATAGTGCCCTGTTCTCTCCGCATATCCAGGAGACAGGGTGCGTCTTGACTCATCTATCAGGTATTCCAGAAAGAGACACTGTGCCCTGTTTATGGGTTTATTTATCTCTCTATCCCTGAATTTGTTTATGTTGCTTATCTGGAATGTGAGTTTATCACAACCATTATGTTCTGGACCTATATGCTCAAGGAGAACATCAATCCTGGCCCGGCATTTATTCTCCGCCTCATCCCTCTCTGTTATGCATAAATCGATTGAGTCCTCCGGCAGATATATTGACGCTTCCGGATTGTTTAGGAGGTTTCTGTAGCATCTATTCCGGTACATGGATACGCATATCTTGTCCAGATCCGTTGAGTACACGCCAACCGGCCTTATATGCAATCCTCCTCCATCCCACAGCTCTGTCTCAATCAATGCCTCATAGACCCAGTTAACCCTGAATCCAAGTGACGCAAGCGTGATCTCTCCACTCATCTTTCCCCACAGTTAAGATTATATAACCCAGAGATATTTATTCCATCAACCAGATAATTTAAATCATGGAAAAGAGATACAACAACAAGATTTTTTTCCTGGCCGCCCTTGCTTTATTCACCTGCTGCGTAACAGAAGAAATAAATGATATGCAGGAGACAACAACCACGGGGTCAGCTTCCACAGCCACAGCAACTACAGCCCCGACCACAACAGAAACAGCCCCGACCACAACAGAAACAGCCCCGACCACAACAGAAACAGCCCCGACCACAACAACAGAGGAATCCATAAAAAAAACAATCAACTCCTGCAGAGACTACTGCCTCAGAAACAGATACGTTGACGGCATCTGCCGACTGAACGGCTTCGAATGCCGCCGTATCGGAGGAAGAAACGAGAGATATGAGCCGTTTGGCGATAGATACTGTCCAAGAGGACAGCCGAATGACGCATGCTGCTGCCTATTAAGGGAGGGGACTGAAAGAAGATGAGGATCTGCAGGGAATTTTATTTTGATGCCGCACACCATCTGAAAGACTATAAAGGGAAATGCGAGAAGGTGCATGGACACACCTACAAGCTTGAAGTCACCGTATCAGGCGAAGTGGGAGAAAACGGCATGGTCGTCGACTTCAATGACCTGAAGAAGATTGTTGATGAATCCATAATTGATAAACTAGACCACTGCAACCTGAATGATTTATTTGACAACCCAACAACAGAAAATATTGTGTTGTGGATTTACAACAGATTAAGGGAGAGAATCACAGTCCACTCCATAAAACTCTGGGAGGGAAACGGGAAATGGGTTGAGGTCGCTGGAGAATGAAGAAAAAGGCAGCTGTTTGTCTACTGAGTGGGGGGATGGATTCCTGTGTTGCAACAGCAGTTGCGTTAGGGGAGGGATACAGTATCCATGCACTGACATTCGACTACGGACAGATACATGAAAAAGAAATCGCCTGCGCCATAAAACTCGCCAAGGATTTCTCTGTAGAAGAGCACAGGATAATCGACCTCCGCCTGATAGGGCTCTTCGAGTCTGCGCTCACGGGAGGGGAGGTGATCCCGGAGAACAGAACCCTCAAGGAGATCAAGGAACAGACAGAGATACCTGGAACCTATGTCCCGGCAAGAAATACCGTCTTCCTAAGTCTTGCCCTTGCATACGCTGAAACACGGTGTGCAGACGCCATCTACATAGGATCGCATGCCGTTGACTACAGCGGATATCCTGACTGCAGGCCAGAATACTTCAAGAAATTTCAGGAGCTCATAGACTTAGCCACCAAGAAAACAGTGGAGGGAGGAGAGATAGAAATCAGAACCCCACTCCTATATAACGGGAAAGCGGAGATAGTTAAGAAAGGCGTGGAGTTGGGTGTTGATTTCTCACACACCTGGAGCTGCTATAAAGGTCAAGGAAAAGCATGCGGGAGATGCGACTCCTGCATTCTTAGACTGAACGGGTTCAAGGAAGCGGGATTAACGGATCCAATCGAATACGAGATTTAAATGCCCTACATAATAAAAGAGATTTTCACATCAATCCAGGGGGAGGGTTTATTAGCTGGCAGGGTTATGAATTTCATCCGGTTCAGTGGATGCAACCTGGACTGTCGCTGGTGTGATACCGACCATGGAGGTGGTGAAGAGAAAACGCTGGCAGAGGTTATGAAGGAGATAGATGAAAAAACAAGGTGGGTTTCCCTCACGGGAGGAGAGCCGCTTTTGCAGGAGGCACTGGGGGAGTTGATTAATGGATTGGGGGAGAGGAGGCACACTATCCTGCTTGAAACAAATGGCTCATTATTCAGGAAGGGCCTGTTTGATTCATGTGATTTCGTATCTGCTGACGTCAAGGGCCCATCCAGCGGAAACCCGGGCATCGAGAGGAGGGTGTTCGAGTACTGCATCAGCCATCCAGAGAAGACGCAGTTGAAGATTGTCTTAAAGAACAAAAGA
>JAOZNG010000087.1 GCA_029933895.1 archaeon | reverse complement strand
AGCTATATCATCCTTGTAAAAAAGGTTTTCCCTGAGTTTCATACAATAAAAACAGTATTTGACAGAATACTCCTCCTGAAGTTGATAAAGTTTGGCATACCAGTCATATTGACGAGTTTCGCAGGTATTGTCTATGGCTACACAGACACAATTATATTGACGATTTTCAGGCCGCTGAAGGAGGTGGGGCTATATAATGTGGGGCTACCAACAACAAAGATACTGTGGACCATGAACATATCCTTAAGCATGGTATTGATGCCGATATCATCTGAATTATGGACAAGGAAACAGGAGAACATTATATCGAAGGGCATTAACAAGCTGTATAAATATTCCTTTATATTCATATTCCCCTTCTCCCTCCTGATGTTGCTTTTCCCTGAGATAATACTCAACATACTCTTCGGTAAGGAATATGTCGGTGCCGCGGGTGTTTTACGGATTCTGTCGATAGGTTCCATAGCGATGTCGTATGCAGGACTAAATAATTCAGTACTCACAGGAATAGGAAGACCCAGGGAAGTCAGCACCATAATGGTCTCAGGGGCTGTGCTTAATTTTATCGGAAACATCCTGTTGATACCCCCCTTCGGGATGGACGGGGCCGCAGTTTCCACCACTGCATCATTTATTGCAGTTATGTTTCTGTCATACAGAGAATTGATGAAGCATATCAGATTCAGCCTGTACCTACGGGATCACCTGTTTGTTTTACTGGCAGGCATCTTAATTTCCGGCATAGTATGCCTGATTAAAGAAATTAACGGAATAGATGTTCACACAAAATTAATCACTTCCATCCTTATTGGAGGGATCGCATATATTAGCATACTCTACGCATCCGGGACGTTGAGAAAGGATGATCTCAGAGAAATAATCAAGAGAGTTGTTTGAAAACCAACAACCACACCCTAAGGGGTGTGGTACGTGAGCAAGAGCATAGCTCTTGCTGCGTGCAGATTCAGCGAAACTGAATCCTGCATGAATCCATAAACACGCTGAAACGTCGAAAAACAAAGGGAGGTGTAAACGCAAGGCAAGGAACATTATAAATCATAAAGCAGTTTACTGCATCCTTGCGTGTTTGTAATGAAATATATTATCGAGGAATCTCTCCGGGACATGGTGTGTAGGGATGAAGAAGACTTCTACTCCCACTATGCACTTGGTTTGTTTTTATTTAATGTAGGTAGATTGGGTGAATCAGGAAATGAGCTGAGAAAGGCGTTGGATCTGCTGGACAGAGAAGCGGGAGGGAATACACGTGATATAGAGGGAAACATTAAGAAACTGCTTGGGAGAAGAAAGAGAGATTTCAGTGAAGCAGTCTCTGGAGGCACAAAGGAATATCAGGTAAATGTGATACTCAGCCTGCTGGATGAAATCAAGTTAAATAATCCTGAAGAGACAAGATTACTGGACATCGGCTCAGGGAAGGGGGGTAAGGTGTATGCAATAGCAAAACACCTTAAAATCCCGGCAGAGAATGTCACCGGAGTAGACTACGACGACTTCAACATAGATTACGTCAGGAAATTCTTTAACGTAGTTAAGGTTGATTTAGAGAAAGAGAATCTTCCGTTTAAAGACGGTGAATTTGATCTTATCATCTGCAATCAGGTTTATGAACATCTCAAGAACATAGGTTCACTTACAGGCGAAGTGTATCGGACTCTGAAGAGGGATGGATTCTTTCTGATAGGCACCCCCAACCTGAGTTCATTCTACAATAGAATGCATGTATTGTTGGGGAGACAGCCCTCCTGCATGAAAATAAAATCAACTCACGTGAGGGGGTTCACCCCCAGGGGAATAAGACGTTACCTGGAGGAAAATAATTTCAGGGTCGCTGGTTTCAGGGCGAATGGATTATATCCGCTCCCAATTGAAATCGGGAGACATCTGGCAGAGATTTTTCCGTCATTCGGTGAATTCATCTATTTTCTGGTACAGAAGACAGAGGACTAGATTCTGAATCTACCTGATCTCTTCAGGTTTCTGATTCTGTGTCTCACTTTCTCTCTGCCCGATCTCTGTATCTCATTCTCTAATGCTGATTTCAATTGTATTGCAGTGTCTCTCTCCTCTTCGATTATGTTATGTAACTCCCCGGGGTCTTTCCTCAGATCATATAACTCCTCTGAGCCGTCAGACCCTATGATGTATTTATAGTCATCAGTCCTTATGCATTTAAGTGATTTATTGAACCGTGATTTATCGAAATCAGGGAATGTTTCCTCCAGCTTCCTCAGAGGCTCATCCGGTCTGCCTACTTCCGCCAGTACATGCTCCCTCATATAATCCGGGGAAAACATATCAAATCCATCTACTGGTTGCCTGTGATCTATTTCTGTCAGAGCCAGGATTGTAGGGAATAGATCAACAAGAGAAACCATATGTTTAACGGTTCCTGGTTTCAGTCCATTAGGGTAATGTATTATTAAAGGGGTTCTGAGAGCCACATCATACAGGCAATACCAGTGCGTACCGAGACCGTGTTCGCCGAACATCTCCCCATGGTCTGCAGTTAAAATTATTATTGTATCATCCATGAGATCCTCTTCCAAGATAAATCTGAACAGGCCTCCAAGCAGGTGATCAAGGTAATATACCTCATTGTCGTAGAGTGTTTTAAGCGCAGATAATTCATCTCCTGATACGTCGATGGCTCCTGCTATGAAATTATATGGGTATTTATCCGCAGGATTTTTTTTCCTGCCTCTGATAAATTTCTTCAGCATACTTTCTCTCCCGGAGAGTTCATCAACCTTTTTTTTGTCTGCTGACGAAGGCAGACTGAATTTATTGAAATTGCGTGGAACAGTATAAGGCCAGTGCACTGTTGCATAGTTTACGAAAATAAAGAAACTGTTTCCTTTCTCCCTGAAGTTATTACTCTCTCTCTTGATTATCTGGTTGAAGTAATGTGTCTGTTTATCCCATCCATAAAACAGATTCCTTATCAATGATGGATATAAAAGCGGGTCTCTGAAGTTCATCTTCCCGCGATATGACTCAATAGTCCTTGTAAACCCCTTATTCATATTCCTGTAGCCTGTTATCTGGGGGGACGGTGAAATTAAAAGAGTTTCATAACCGTTCCCTGATAAAATCTCTGCAAGAGTGATGTTTCTGTCGGAGAGGGTCAGGTCAGGTTGCAGTACCCCATGGTTTGAGGGATACAGGCCGGTGAACATTGAGGCATGGGATGGGGGAGTCCAGTTTGATGTGGAAAAAGCTTTTTCGAATAAAACCCCTGTCTCCGATAGTTTATCTATGTTCCTGGTTGTGTTTCTCCCGTAGCCGTAACATGAGAGTGTGTCCGCTCTAACAGCGTCCATCACAATCCACAAGACATTCGGTTGTTTCATTATTTAGGAGTCTATTAAACATAAATATCATTTAATCTTATAATATCTGGAAATGGAAAAAATATTTAAAGGCAAAAACGTCCTCATCACTGGAGGTGCGGGTTCGATAGGAAGCGAGATTGTGAAACAGGTTTTGTGTTGCAAACCCAGTGTGGTCAGGATTCTGGATAATGATGAAGGTGATCTTTTCAGATTGGAGCAGGAACTCAACTCCCACGGAGGGTTCAGGACTTTGCTTGGAGATGTAAGAGATAAGGAGAGGCTTAAAAGGGCGGTGGAGGATATAGATATCGTTTTTCATGCAGCAGCACTGAAACATGTCCCCATGTGTGAATACAACCCCTTTGAGGCAATAAAAACAAATGTTCTTGGGACACAGAACCTGATTGAGGTTGCAATAGAGAAAGATGTTGAGAAGATGATAACCATCAGCACAGATAAGGCAGCTAATCCCGTGAATACGATGGGTGCTACAAAGCTGTTGGCTGAGAGGTTAACGATTGACGCAAATTTCTATAAAGGCCGGAGGAAAACAACACTGTCCTGCGTCAGATTCGGTAATGTATTGAAGTCAAGGGGTTCCGTCATTGATGTATTTAAAAACCAGATAAGCAACGGGGGGCCGATTACCTTAACGGACCCTGATATGAGGCGGTTTGTTATGCGGATAAAGCAGTCAGTTAATCTGATACTGCAGTCTGTGAGCAAAGCTAGGGGAGGTGAGATTTTCATTCTTAAGATGCCTGTCCTCCGATTAGGCGATCTCGCAGAGATTCTCGTAGATGAGCTGGCGCCACGATACGGTTATAAACCAGGGGACATCGAGGTGGAGATTATTGGAGTCCGTCCCGGAGAGAAATTTTATGAAGAATTAATCGGTGAAGGTGAATCAAACAGATGTTTTGAGAACAGGGATATGTTTGTTGTGATGCCGGAGATTGAATGTCGAGGGCGTGGATACGGCGACATAAAAACCGATCTGAAGCCAATGAAGACAGGAGGCTACACCTCCAGGGATGAGAGACTGCTGGGTAAGGAGGAGATCAGGGATTTACTGCGGTTGGATGGGGTCATATAGAAGCCTTGATTTCCTCCACCATGAATTTTATTTCATCCTCCGTCAGCGCAGGATACATTGGGAGGGTCAGGATTTCACCTGAAATCTTCTCTGTTACAGGCAGTTCACCTCCACTGTACCTGAATCTCTCTTTATAGTATTCTGTCAGGTGGACGGGGTGGAAATAGATTTTCGTCATAACCCCTTTATTGTTCAGTGAATCCATCAGATCATCTCTTCTCTCTCTTCCCTCCTCAACCAGTATGGAGTACATCTGATATACATGGAAATAATCCTCCGGCGCCTCCGGCGTTATTATTTCATTTATCTTAGAAAGTTTTTTGTTCAGGTAGTCTGCGTTTTTTCTTCGCATCTGGATTAATTTATCCGCTTTTTTGATCTGCGATATGCCTAAAGCAGCTGTGATATTTGACATCCGGAAGTTGTGTCCGAGAGCAATATAATCCATGTATCCTGCAGAAGAAAAATAATCTTTTGTCTCTGCTCGCCCATGCGACCTTATTAATTTAAGTTTCTCGTATATGTCTCTCGAGTCTGTGACTATGGCTCCTCCCTCACCTGTTGTGATTATCTTGTTTGCGCAGAAACTCAGCATCGCTGAGTCGCCGAATGATCCGACCTTCCTTCCCTTTATTTCTGCACCGAATGCTTCTGCAGCATCCTCTATAAGGATGAGGTCATTGTCTTCTGTAATCTCCCTGATTTCACGGATCATGCAGGGAGAGCCTGCATAGTGTATGGGTATCACTGCCTTGGTCTTGTCTGTTATTTTTTCTTTGATTTCCTCGGGATTTAATCCATAGGTTTTTTCTTCAATGTCTGCGAAGACAGGTTTCGCTCCGACGAAAAGAGGTGCATTGGCGGTTGAGATAAAGGTGAATGATGGCACAATAACCTTATCGCCTCTTGTTATTCCCATTGCTTCAAGT